>NZ_JBEXNO010000018.1:0-139767 GCF_040611175.1 Streptomyces sp. NPDC003036
CATCACCGCCGTCGACGGCGCGGGCTTCTTCTGCGACTACGTACGCGAGGCCTTCCTCTCCAGCCCGGTCTTCGGGAAGGACCGGGAGGAGCGCAACAAGATCTGGAACCGCGGCGGCCTGACGATCCGCACGACGCTCGACCCGCAGGCGCAGAAGGCGACGCAGGCGTCGATAACGGAACACGTCTACCAGAGCGACAAGGTCGCGACGGCGGTGACGATGGTCCAGCCCGGCACCGGCAAGATCCTCGCGATGGGCCAGTCCAAGCCGTACGGCTTCGGCAAGGACGAGACGCAGATCAACTACTCGGTCGACAAGCGCATGGGCGGCTCGAACTACGGCTTCCCGGTCGGTTCGACGTTCAAGCCGTTCGTCGCGGCGGCGGCCCTGGAGCAG
This sequence comes from Streptomyces sp. NPDC003036, assembly GCF_040611175.1. Classification (NCBI taxonomy): domain Bacteria; kingdom Bacillati; phylum Actinomycetota; class Actinomycetes; order Kitasatosporales; family Streptomycetaceae; genus Streptomyces; species Streptomyces sp. NPDC003036. The sequence goes on from NZ_JBEXNO010000018.1 coordinate 398, forward strand.
GGCAGGCCGCCGACGCAGACGTACTCGGCGCCGTACGAGATGCCGTACCCGAGCTCGATTTCGACGTGCAGCGGCAAGCCGTGGGTGAACTACGGGGACAAGCAGCGGCTGGAGAACGAGAACGAGACCGAGGTCGGCCCGTACGCGCTCCAGGAAGCGATGGCGAAGTCGGTCAACACGTACTTCGTACAGATGATCGAGGACATCGGCCTGTGCCCGGTCGTCGAGATGACGAACAAGCTGGGTGTGGTGCAGGGCAACGGCCAGAAGCTGCCCGAGGAGCCCTCACCGCTCACCCTCGGCTCCACCGGCATCTCACCGCTGACGATGGCGTCGGCGTACGCGACCTTCGCCAACCGGGGCACGTACTGCACGCCGATCGCCATCGAGTCCATCAAGACGGCGGACGGCAAGAGCCTGGAGGTGCCCAAGAGCTCGTGCACCAAGGCCATGTCGGAGCGGACGGCCGACTCCATCAACCACCTGCTGCGCGGAGTCGTCGACTCCGGTACGGGCCGGGCGGCGGGCCTCGGTGACCGCGACAACGCCGGTAAGACGGGTACGACGGACTTCCGGAAGAACGCCTGGTTCGTCGGGTACACGCCGAACCTGAGCGGCGCGGTGTGGGTCGGCAGCGCCAGCCAGCAGGTGGAGATGGAGTACATCACCATCGGCGGGCAGTACCACGAGAAGGTCTTCGGCGGTCAGGTCCCCGGCCCGATCTGGAAGGACGCGATGACGGGCGCGCTGGAGGGCAAGGACTCGCCCGACTTCGTCCGCGTCGACATCCCGGACGCGCCGAAGCCCGACGACAAGGGGAAGGGCAAGCCGGGCGACGACCCGAAGCCGGGTGGCGGAGGCGGCGGAGGCCAGTCGCCGTGGCCGGGCATCTCCCTCCCGCCGGACCTGATCGGCGGCGGCAACGGACGCGGCGGCCAGGGCAACAACGGCGGCGGCAACGGCGGTTGGGACCGGAACCGCTGAGCGGCTGATCATCTGCGGAAAACAGGGGCGCCCACCGGCGACACACCGGTGGGCGCCCCTGTGCCGTGGCTCGTGATCGGCAGTGGCTTTCAGCCAGCGAGCAGCTGCTTGACCACCGCGGCGACGCGGCCGCCCTCGGCGCGGCCGGACACCTTCGGGTTGACGATCTTCATGACAGCGCCCATCGCGCGCGGGCCCTCGGCGCCGGCGGCCTTGGCCTCGTCGATGGCCTGGGACACGATCGAGCGGAGCTCGTCGTCGCTCAGCTGCTGCGGCAGGTAGGCGTCGAGGATGGCGCCCTCCGCCTTCTCGCGCTCGGCCTGCTCGGTGCGGCCGCCCTGCGCGAAGGCCTCGGCGGCCTCGCGCCGCTTCTTCGCCTCCTTGGCGATCACCTTCTGCACCTCGTCGTCGGAGAGCTCGCGCTTCTCCTTGCCCGAGACCTCCTCCTTGGTGATGGCGGAGAGGGTGAGCCGGAGGGTCGAGGAGCGCAGCTCGTCGCGCTCCTTGATCGCGGCGTTGAGGTCTTCCTGCAGCGTGGACTTGAGCGTGGTCATGCGCACAAGTGTGGCAGGTGCGATGACCTGCACGCCCGCTGATTTCCGCGCGCTGCTCCGTCTGGGACGATGGCCTCATGCGCGCGCGATACGGAGTCCCCCTGAAAGTCACCGCAGGAATCGCAGCGGTCGGCGCGGCCGGCCTGGTCTACGCCGCCGGCTTCGAGGTCCGCTCGTTCCGGCTCCGCCGGATCACCGTCCCCGTACTGCCGCCCGGCATGCGCGACCTGCGCGTCCTCCAGGTGTCCGACATCCACATGGTGAGCGGCCAGCGCAAGAAGCGGGCCTGGCTCCAGTCCCTCGCCGGGCTGCGCCCGGACCTCGTCGTCAACACCGGCGACAACCTCTCCGACCCCGACGGCGTACCGGAGGCCCTGGACGCGCTCGGGCCGCTCCTCGAATTCCCCGGCGTGTACGTCTTCGGCTCCAACGACTACTACGGGCCCAAGCTGCGCAACCCGGCCCGCTACCTGCTCGAGAAGGCCCAGGGCCGCCACGGCCTCAACGGCAACGCGCCCGCCGTCGGCGCCGTACACAACCCCTGGGAGGGGCTGCGCGACGCCTTCGACGAGGCGGGCTGGCTGAACCTCACCAACACGCGCGGCCGCCTCAAGCTGGAGGGCATGGAGCTGGCGTTCACGGGCCTGGACGACCCGCACATCAAGCGGGACCGCTACGACCTGGTCGCCGGCGGCCCGGAGCCGGACGCGGACCTCTCCCTGGCCGTCGTCCACGCGCCGTACCTGCGTTCCCTGGACGCCTTCACCGCGGACGGCTACCCGCTGATCCTGGCGGGCCACACGCACGGCGGTCAGCTGTGCATCCCCTTCTACGGGGCGCTGGTCACCAACTGCGACCTGGACACGGACCGCGTGAAGGGCCTCTCCACGCACCGCGCCGGGGGGAACACCGCGTACCTCCACGTCTCGGCGGGCTGCGGCACCAACCGCTACACGCCGGTGCGGTTCGCCTGCCCGCCGGAGGCGACGCTGCTGACGCTGACGGCGCGGGACTGATCACGGGCGCCTAGGGGCTGGTCAAGCATCCCTGCGGCGCCCCGGGCTGTCCGGCGCTGCTCAGGCACCGCTGAGGCACCCGGTTCTGATCAAGGACCCCCTACGGTGGAGGGATGACTGCCCCGTTTTCGACGCATGTGCCCGCATCGGCGGTCGTCCCTCCCGTCCGCCGCCCGTACGCGGCCGCCTTCCGCGCCCTGATCGCGCTGGCCGCGCTCACCGGAGTCGCCATCGACCTGGCCCTCGGCAGTCCGGGCCGGGTGCTCAGCTACTTCACCATCCAGAGCAACCTCCTGGTCGCGGCGGTCTTCGCCGCGTCGGCCCACCGCGCCTGGTCGCGCCGCCGCCCGCCGCTGCCGCCGGTGATCAGCGGCGGCACCCTGCTCTTCATCACCATCACCGGCGCCGTCTACCACCTGCTCCTGGCGGACGACGCGGCACGCTTCTCGATGACCGACGGCGGCACGTCGACCACCACCGGCTGGCACCTCCTCGCCAACCACCTCCTCCACACGGTGACGCCGATCGCGGCGGCCCTCGACTGGCTGCTCCTGATCCGCCCGGGCGGCCTGCGCCCCCGCCACGCCGCACTGTGGCTCCTCTACCCCCTGGCGTACCTCATCTTCGCCCTCACCCGCGGCGCCCTCCTCTCCCCCGGCACCCCGGCCCGCTACCCGTACCCCTTCCTCGACGTCGCCGCCCACGGCTACGCCACCACCCTGACGGACGCGGCGACGCTGGGCCTGGCCTTCGCCGCCCTGGCCTTCGCGCTCGTCGGCCTGGACCGGATCAGGCCCACGCCACGGCTCCGCGAAAACCGGATTTCGTCTCCGGGCGCCGGTGGGCTAAAGTAAACGACGTCGCCGGGACACCGGCCGACATCGGGGTGTAGCGCAGCTTGGCAGCGCGCTTCGTTCGGGACGAAGAGGTCGTGGGTTCAAATCCCGCCACCCCGACAGAGAAACACCAGGTCAGGCCCGGTGCTGAGAGATCAGCGCCGGGCCTGATTTGCTTTGTGGCCCCGTTTTGGGAGCCGTTTGGGAGCCGACTACGGAATCCGGCTCCCAGGCGGCTCCCGCGAGCGCTGCCCCGAAGGACTCGCCACCGACGGGAGTCGAGCGTCCCACCGACAGGGGTTTGCCCCTGCTCCGCATCACCCTCCGCTTGTCAGGGGCGGTCCCTACCCTGAGACGTGCTCGGCCGCACGTTCCCAGGAGCAACCGTGGACCACCTCTACAAAGATCTCGGCAACCTCAAGGGAGGTTCCGCAGTCATCGTTACTCTGCGTAACCAAGCCAACGTCCAGGTGATGATGCGCAGCGAGTACAGCAAGTACAAGTCAGGGAGGACGTATCGATACCTGGGCGGTCGTGTCACTCGCTCTCCTCACCGGATCACCATCCCCAGCAACGGACACTGGGTCGTGGCCATCGACCTGGGTGGCTATTCCGGTCGTATCGCCGCCTCTGTCCAGGTCCAGCCGCCTCCGCGGGGTTTCCTCCCCCCGGCTCAGCAAGCACAGGGCAGCCCGGCCCGCTCCGTCGCAGTCCATGAGCCGGAGGAGCCTGCCGGGGACGTGCTCGGGGGCCAGACGTGGGACGTCTTCATCTCCCACGCGTCTGAGGACAAAGGCGCTGTTGCCCGACCCCTTCGGGACGCACTTGCCAAGCTTGGCGTGACTGTCTGGCTCGACGAAGCCCAGATGCGGATCGGCCACAGCCTCCGCCGCAAGATCGATGAAGGGATCAGGGCAAGCCGATTCGGCATCGTCGTGCTCTCCGAACCGTTCTTCGCCAAAGGCTGGACCAACCACGAACTCGACGGACTCGTCACCCGCAACGTGGCTGGCGAGCAGTCGCTCCTGCCGATCTGGCACAACCTGAGTGCTGATGACGTCCGGCGCTACAGCCCCTCGCTCGCGGACAAAGTGGCTATGAGCACAAGCGAATACTCCATCGAGGAGATCGCACGGCAGATCGCTGATGTGGTTAGAGAAGAAGGCCCACCTTGAGCCCGGGAGCACTGTCGCCGAGTCAGCTGCCAGCCCACCCTCTCTAGAGTGGCATGGCCACGTTCACCGGAGAAGGGAGCACACGAGCCCCGGAGAACGGGAGGTGGCCGTCGTGTCAGATGCTAGGGACGCCAATCAAGACGGAGTCAGTACGACAGGGGGACCGATGGCCAGGTGGAGTGGGCGGGGAGGCAGTGGCGCAGTTCGCGTGGCGTTGCGCGCGGTATTAGCCGGCGTTATGGGCAGCGTGATCGGTATTGCCGCATACTCGATCAGCCAGACCGGCGGGCAGCGGCTGTCGGTCATCGTGGGGTGTCTAATCGGCGTCGCCGCAGTCCTCGGTCTGGAGCTGTACCGCAGGTCAGCTCAGCTGACAGAAGTCCGCCTCGTCTTCCTCGGCAACGAAATGTCGTTCACCACCAAGGCGGACATGCGTCAGGCCGCGCAACGGATGTTCTTCCAAGCCGCCACCCGGGTGGCCACTCGCCCGCTGGAAGAAGGCAGCGGGAACCTGCGCGAGGCCCTTACCTCACTCAAGACGCTATTCGATCTCTATCGCGAGCCCCTGGAGGGCTACACAACCCCTCCTCCCCCCGCCAAGGGGGACTCGGTGTACGAACTGGCGCTGGATATCCTCAACTTCGAGCTCGCTCCGTTCCTGGCCAAGTGGCACCCCAGCCTCAAGGACTTCGAAGACCGTCACCCCGACCAGGACGAGTCCGAGTGGCCACAGCACGCCGCGTTCCGCGTAGAGCTCAGCCAACTGCAGGAACGGCTGAAGCCGTATGTAATCGGGCTGGGAGAGATCGCCGGTATCCGTGATCCGGAGCGGCACCTACGCCCGTCAGGCCGCTACGTGCAGTCCCGACTTGTCGCGCCACGGCAGGACGGGTCGAGACCTGGGCCGCAGGAATGAGTCCCCCCGGCGCAGTCGTACGGCGGACGCGGTGTCGCATGATGACAAGGGGACGATCTTCGTGGTGCAGACGCCTCGTGGGTCGGCCCCGGACGACCAAGCGATCTACGTGCCCCCATGGCCGACCGCGCCGAGACGACGGCCTCGCGCAGGCTTCGGGGACATGACTGTGCCCTCCGGCAGGGGTCGCTGGAGGGCACAGCACTCTGTTTGCTACGACTTGATGGGCACACGTGACACCTCGCGTGCCCGCAGGAGATCACTCAGCACGCGCACTGGTGACGTGCCACTCATGGCCAAACGTGCGTCGAGTGCTGCCTCCCACTGCTCGGTCAGCCCCAGCATGAGGCGCTTACGCATGCCTGGGGTGACGTGGGCGTAGCGTGCCGAGACCGAGCCGTCGATGTGGCCCATGCGTTCGTCCATGAGTACCTTCTCGGTTCCCAGGTCCTCCATCATCGTCCGGTGGGTGTGGCGAAGGCCGTGGGGCGTGAGTCCCTTGGCTATCGGGAGCCAGCAGGCTTCGGCCCGTTCGCTGGCACCCCGCCCCCGGGCCGGGACGCCGGGCCAAGGCTCGCCGAGCAAGGGCACCGGCCGTGGCTCCTGCGGCGCCTTCTTCGGGTACCAGCCAGAGACCGCCGGCGTGAACAGCCACGTCGCGAAACCGTTCCTGCGCCAGTGGGCGGCATGCTCCGGCACGACGCCGCCCCGGACGAAGCGGAGGTCCGTGATGGCCTGCTCGACCTTCTCTCGCGTGGCCTCGGTGACGCGCTCGGGGTGGTTGAGGACGTTGGACACCGTGCCGGTCGAGACGCCGGCGCGACGGGCGACGTCGACGAGCTTCGCGCCCTGGTGGCCGCCTGTGCGGGCCGCGCCCTGCCCTCGGAAGACGTATGTCTTGCCGTGGCAGGGGCACGGCACGGGTTTCGTGCGGGCGATGTGGTTGGCGACCAGCGCGGACAGCCAGTCCATCGAGTCGATGGTGCGGTAGCTGTCGTCCTTGGGCGGGCAGCGCACCAGCTCGCCCGTGTCGAGCTCGTACAGCTGCCACTCGACACGGACGGCCCCAGGGCGGACGAACGCGGTCTCCAGGCCGACGATCTCGCCCCAGCGCATGCCGGTGTACCCCTTGAGGACCACGGCGACGAACTCGTCGTCGCGGCCGGAGAGCAGGGCGGCGCGCTCGGCGGTCAGCAGGATGCCGAGCGCGTCGGTGACCACCTTCTCCGGGCCGCGATCTCGGGAACGGCCAGCGCGCTTACCCCGTCCACGCCGCCGGGCGGCCGGGTTGGACGTGATCAGGCCCTCGTCGATCGCGTCCTCGAAGATCAGGTGGAGCGTCGAGCGCCAGGTCTTGACGCTGGAGGCCGCGTACACGGCCTTCTCCTTCTTCTCCCACAGGTCGACGTCCGTGCGCAGGATGCCGGCGAGCGCCTTGTCCTCGAAGTCGGGGAGGAGGTGCTCCTCGATGTGGCGCTTGTAGTTCTGCATGGTGGAGGCCGCCAGGTCCTGGGCCTCGTACCAGCGGTTCGCGTACTCGCCGAAGGTCTCCCGGCCGAGGGCCGGGTCGCGCCAGTCGCCGCGCCGGTACTTGTTCTCGGCCTCAGCCGCTGCCCGTTGGGCCTCGCCCTTGGTGGCGAACCTGATCGCCTTGCCGTTCTCGTCGACGACCGTGTTGTGCTTGCCGGGCGCGACCTTGTACCGGCCGCGCCAGTAGTTTCCGCGCTTCTCCGCGAAACCCAAGTCCCGCTGTCCCCTTCTTCCTTGTCTCGTCTACGGCAGATTCGCTCGGGTCACGCGACAGCGCTGTACTGCTGTTGTCGACGCGGGGGACGGGCTCGTAGGCGGGTCGTCGGAGCAACGACAGGGCGACGAGGTTGCGCGGAGCCGGTCTGCGCACCGGGCGCGGAGAACGGCTCGGTCGCCCCTGCGGCTGCCTGTGCAGGCTTGGCCGGCCGCTCCTCGTAGAGGCGGATGATCTCCGCAAGGTGCTCGGCGGTGAAGCGGTAGGCACGGCCCACCCGGGTGTGCGGTATCAGGCGCCGTCGTGCTCGGTCCTTGACCCACCAGGCCGAGCAGCCGAGGGTGTCGGCGATCTCCTCGGGACAGAAGAGGCGGGGCGGAGGGGCGTCGGACGGCCTGTGGGGGCCGGGCGCGGGCGTGGATCGGTGCAAGGGGGCGGCTCCTGGTCGCGAGGACGGGGACGGATGCGTGAGCGGCTCAGGCGGCGCCCGGGCCCTGGAGGAGGGCGGCGGGTGATACCTGCAGGGCTTCGGCGATGGCGACGAGGTCGTCGATATCGCATCGCCGCTTGGCGAGTTCGATGCGGGACAGCATCGTGTTGGACATAGGACGACCCAAAGCGGTACACCACGCGGCGAGTTGACGCTGCCCAAGGCCGCGTTCCGTGCGGAGAATTCCGATGGTTCGAGCCGCCAGCATTCCTGCGGGCCCTATTTCCAGAGATCGTGCTGCCATGGCCCCAGTTGTAGCGTGCATTCGCCGGTTTGGTTAACCGGCGATCGTCGGCTATGTTGCGCCGCGCTCAATCGGTTAGCGAAGCGGTCGGGGTGCTGCGCAAGGCCGGATCCCCGAACGGGTCCCAACACCAGAGAACCTCTCTGACGTGGGGTGTTGTGTTGTAGCTTCGTCGCTCGCAGGACGTCAACGGCTTGCCGATGTGATCCTTCTGTCTCGGGACGCGGGGCAACTTTTTGGTCAACCGCCGATCGTGCTCTACCGTTTTCGCACCGCCCTCTCCGACTCGCTTTTCAGTGGCATTTCTGCCGTGAGAGATTGCGCCGGATAGGGCTGGACTTGTGCGACCTGGGTGTGGCTATGTTGACGACACCCAGGAAAGCGCGAGCGGCCATCAACGCTCCCGCGCCAACGGCCGGACATCCCCGCCCTTCACGCCCGTCTCCGCCCCCGACCGATGGTGAACCGTGGGCGCCCAGCCCACCGGCCACCGAGTGAGGACCGCCCCTCTTGGCACGAATCCGCACCATCAAGCCGGAAGCCTTCGTCTCCGAGTCCCTGGCAGCCGTCTCCCTGACCGCCGAGCGCACCTTCTTCGGCCTGCTCACCCAGGCTGACGACCAGGGCCGCCACCGCGATCACGCCGCGATCATCGCCGGGCAACTGTGGGTCCTGCGCCCCGAACACACACCTGCCGACGTCGAGAAGGACCTCGCCCAGCTCGCCGACGCTGGGCTGATTTGCCGCTACAAGGGCCCGGACGACAAGCGCTACCTGCACATCGTCACCTGGCGGCAGCATCAGAAGATCAACCGCCCCAGCACGAGCCGCCTGCCAGCCTGCCCGCACCACGACGCGCCGGCTCGCACCGCGCCGGGCGTTGGCGCGCCGGCTGCGGGGGCTGGCATCACGGAGCCCGCACCGCTGTCTCACGGAGCCCTCCGTGAGGGCTCCGGGCAAGTGCACAACCCTGCGGTGAATCCCGCCCCAAATGAGGAAACCGCAGATCAGAGCGATTTCACGGAGTCCTCCGTGAGACGGCAGGGCGGGTTCAGTGAGGGAGCGGTGACGCCTCACGGTCCGGATCTAGGACCTAGGATCATGGATCTAGGAGATACCCCTTCGGGGGGCGCGAGCGCCCCCGCACCCGGCACCGTCTCGGCCAACCAGCTCATCGCCGAGTACGCCGCCGCTTGCGCACACCGTCCGCCCGGGAACGTCCTGGGCCATCTCGGTCGTGAGGCACGCAAGCTGCTGGAGGAGGGCATCGCGCCCGCTCACGTCCGAGCGGGGCTCGACCTGCACCGCGCCAAGGGCCTGCACCCCAGCACGCTGCCGAGCCTCGTGCACGAAGCCATGAACGCGGCCCCCGCCGCGCCGGTTGTCCACAGGGCGTGGACAAACCCCGCCGATGTCGAAGCCGCCTACGGAGGTGACCTCTGACCGCCACCCTCACCCGCGAGCCCCATCGGGTCGGCCCGCTCGCCGACCGGCTCAACGGCATCCTTGCCAGTCGCGGCATCGACCTCGCCAGTGCCGCCGTCGAGGAAGGGCACGTCGAGCCCGTCACCGGGCTGGAACTCGCCGATGCCAGGATCCCCGCCCGCTACCGCCGAGCTCTGGCCGACCACCCGAAGGTCACCGTCTGGGCCGACGAGATCACCCGCGCCGGGCGCCCCGGCCCCGGCGGGCCCGGGATCGCCGAAGGGCCGTCGCTGCTGATCGCCGGCCCCACGGGCACAGGCAAGACGTACCAGGCGTACGGCGCCATCCGCAGGCTGCTCGCCCGTGGCGTCCGCCTGCGCTGGGAGGCGATCACCACCGCCGACTTCCACGCTCGCCTGCGTCCCCGCGCTGGCCATGACGCCGAACGGGAGTTGCAGACTCTGGCGCGCTGCCCGCTGCTGTTCCTGGACGACCTCGGTGCGGCCAAGACAAGCGAGTGGACCGAGGAGCTGACCTACCGGCTTATCAATCACCGGTACGAGCACATGCTCCCCACCCTCATCACCACCAACCTCCCGACGGAGCAGCTACGCGTCGCCCTCGGTGACCGCGTCGCCTCCCGCCTCGCCGAGATGACCGAGCGCGTCATCCTCGACGGCCCCGACCGACGACGCCGCACCGCGCCCGTCGCCTAACCGGCCGCCCGCCGCCTGCCTCGCCGCGCCGCCCGCGCTCACACCTGCCTTGGCCCGCGCCCGGCCTCGCGCGCGGGGGCCGCTCAACGCACTGCCATGACAGTCCTGCCCTCCCGTCTCCTCTCACACCTTGGAGCCCCCTCCTGCCTCCTCTCGCCCTCGTCCCCCTGGCTACCCGGGTAAGCGGCACGCCGCTCCTCCCCGACTGGGCCACGTCCCCGACGACGACCGTGATGCTGCTTATCTCCCTCGTGCTGCTCGGCCTGCTCGTCGGATGGCTGATCCGCCAGCAGCGCCGCCGGGCGCCCGGCACCAACCGCTGGCGCGGCACCGTCGCAGTGCCCGTCGCGGCCATGGCCGCGCTCGGCTGCACCGCCTACAGCGCCGACACGAGCTGGCGCTTCGCCGCCGACTACCTGGACATGGGCAGCACCGTCGAGCGCGCCTTCATGTTCGCCACCGCCGAGCTCGCCCTGTTCGCCACCGCCCTGATGGCACGCCAGAACCTCAACGGGCCCGCACGCGCGCCGGGGCTCCCCGGCGCCCTGGTGTGGGTAATCACCGGCGTGCAGATCATCCCCGCCTATGCCGAGTTCGGGCTCGTCGGCGGCACCGTGCGCGCTCTCATCGGCCCGGTCATGGCCGCCATGCTGTGGCACCTGGCCATGGGCATCGAGCTGCGCCACCGCACCCCCCAGGCCGCCTCCCACAGTCTGGCCGCCGTCCTTGTCCGACAGACCCGCGAACGGCTGCTGGCCCGGCTCGGCATCGCCGACCAGGACGCCGACGCTGCCCGGCTCATCCGCGAGCGCGCCCTGAGCGAAGCCGTCGCCCTGATCCTCCGCGCCGAAGCGATGACCGAGCGGCAGCGGGGCAGGCTGTGGGGCCGACGCCTCTCCTATCGCCTGCACGAGGCGCTGGAGCGGGCCGACGTCGACGGTGACCCGCTCCAGGACGAGCTGCTGCTGCGCAAGCTCGCCACTCGCAAACAAGCTCTCGGCCTCGCCTCCATCACCCTTCCCCCGCGCTGGCACGCCCCGGCTTCGTACGCCCCCAGCACTTCCGGGCAGGCCCGCCCGCGCGCCATCTCTCCGAAGCGGGCGAAGACGGCGGGCGGCTCTTCGCCGTCGAATGCGGGCAACGAAGACGCTCACCGGGTGGTCCGCCCGCAATCCGCCCGCCCGGAACCCGCAGACCGCTCCAGCGCGAGTTCCGGTGACCGCCCGCAACACCCCGCAGCCCCAGCCGACCGCCCGGAACCGATAGCGGGCGAGGCAGCGGGGGCCGATCCGGGCAATGCCGCGGAAGCGAAACCGAAGCGGCCGGGCCGCAAGCCCGACGCCTCCTGGGACGTCCTCGTCCAGTACGCCCACCGCATCCACCAGGACACCGAACGTCTCTCCCGCGACCTGCTGGAGGCGGCTGTACGCGCTGACGGCTACCGCATCGCCAGCGACCGCGCCGCCGAGGTCGTCCGCACCGTCAAGGCCGAGCTGAAGACCGCTCGCGCCAGCCATCCCCACTGAGGCAGGCCGCGGGGATCCCACCCCCCAGCTGACACCACCCGCGCCCACTCCCCCACGATTGGGAGAGCACATGCACGATCCCACCTCCAAGGCCCTCAACGACACCGCCGTCACTCGGGAGATGACGCCTGCCCCAAGCGGAGCAAGTTGGAGGTCCGGACACTCCCCCGCTGGGGGAGTGTCCGGACCCGACCCCGCCCCGGGGGTGGCGGGGCCCGACCTGCGCCAGGGGGCGCCGGACGGGAAGGCTGCGACCGAGGGCGGATCACAGCCAGGCAAGGCCAGCCACAAGGGCAAGGCCATGAAGGGGAAGTCACGCCCGCGCGACAAGAGGCAGCGCCCCGCCCACAGCGTCCGGCTCAACGAACACGAACTCGCCATCATCCAGGCTGGCGCCGAACACGTCGGCATGAGCGTGGCCGGGTTCCTCGCCTATTCCGCCCTGGCCGCCGCCCGCGACCAAGCACGTACCGCGGCGGCCATCGCCACCGAGCGTGATGTCCTGACCGCGCTGTTCGGCGTACGCCGCCAGCTCGGCTGGGCCGGCAGCAACGTCAACCAAATCGCCAAAGCACTGAACTCCGGTGCCGACGCACCACACTTCGCCGCGGCTCTCGATGATCTGCAACGCGCCGCGCAGGCCGCCCAGCGGGCAGCCGACAGGATCACTAACCGACAGGAGGAAGAGACGGCTTGATCCCTCGGATCCACAAGCAGGGCAGCAACACCCTCGGCCTCCTGCACTACCTCTACGGCAAGGGCACCCACGAGGAGCACGTCGATCCGCACCTGGTCGCTTCGTTCGACGGCATGGCCCCGGACCCCGGCCGCGACCCTTCGGTCACGAAGAAGGACCTCCAGCACCTCCTCGACCAGCCCCTCGCCCTCCTCGACGCGGACCAGCGTCCCGACTTGCACGTCTGGCACTGCTCCGTGCGCGCCGCCCCCGACGACCCGATCCTGTCCGACGAGCAGTGGGGCGATATCGCCCGTCGCATGGTCGCCGCCACCGGCATCGACCCTGGCGACGGCGCTGGCTGCCGCTGGGCAGCCGTCCGGCACGCCGACGACCACATCCACATCATCGCCACCCTGATCCGTGAGGACGGCCGCCGTCCCGATCACCACCGCTCCGGCAAACGCGCCCAGGCCGAGTGCCGTCTGATCGAAAAGGAACTCGGCCTACACCAGGTCGCACCTGGGGACGGCACCGCCGCCAAGCGGGCCACCAGTGCGGAGCGGCACAAGGCCGAACGCGAGGGTCGGGAGCGCCCGGCGCGCGAGGAGCTCCGGGAGACCGTACGGCGTGCGGTGGCCGGCGCGACGAGCGAGGAGGAGTTCTTCGACCGGCTGGCCGCCGCCGGTCTTCTGATCCGCAAGCGCATCGCGCCCTCCGGCGACCTGCTCGGCTACAAGGTCGCGCTGCCTGATGACCGCAACGGTGAGAAGGAGCCGGTGTTCTACGCGGGCTCCACGCTCGCACCCGATCTGTCCCTGCCCCGCATCCGCGAACGCTGGGCCCTTCCCGCGGAGGCTGCCGCCTCGGCAGACGGCTCCGGGCCGGAGCGACCCGCCCTGCCGGACGTGACAGGTCCCGCGTTCGCACGGCGCCGGGCCTCCGCCACCACCTGGCAGGCCCTGCTGATCATCGACCACGGCGACGACGGCACAGCGGCAGCCCAGATCGCCGCAGCCGGGGAGATCCTCGACGCGCTCGCCAAGACCTCCGCCGCCCACACCCGCGCTCAGCTGCGCGAGGCGGCGTTCGTGTTCGAGCGGGCCAGCCGCTCCCACGTGAAGGCCGTACGCGGGCACGACCGCGCCCTGCGCCAGGCTGCCCGCGATCTCGTCCACAGCGGTCCCGCCCTCGGCCGCGGCGAAGACGGCGCCACCACCGCCATGCTCATCGACATGGCCTTCTTCCTCGCCACCGCCGCGGCGAACTGGCACGCCAGGAAGCACCACAGCCAACAGGCAGCCGCCGCCGAACAAGCCGCCCATCACCTCCGCGCCGCCTACCAAGCCGCCGCAGCCCAACCCATGGCCCTCCTGCGCCAGCGAGGCCAGCGTCTGGCCGCGCGTGTCCGGCAGCGGCAAGCCGACCTTCTCCACCAGGTGCTACCAGAGCTGGCCGAACGAATCCGGGCCGAGCCGGGCTGGCCCGCCCTGGCCACCACCCTCGACGACGCCCGTAGAGCCGGCCACGACCCGGCCGCCCTGCTCGCCGAAGCCACCCGACGGCGCGAGCTCGACACCGCCACCTCCATCAGCGACGTGCTCGTCTGGCGCCTGCGCCGCAGCGCCCACCTGCCCGCCCTACCCGTAAGTCCCCACGGCACCCCGACCCAAGGCAGTCCGCGCACCATGTTCCCGGCGCCCTCCACACAGCCGGCGCCCAGCGCAGCGAACGACGCCAACCGTCGGCGCTAACCAATGGGTCGTGGATCTGTGCGGGCGCCGACGAGGCGGTGCGGCGATGGAGTACCGGTGGTTTTTCGATGCTCCATTCGCCTGCGTCGCGTTTCATCCCTTGTCTGTTGGCACAGGCGCGCTGGACGGTGGGTCAGCTGGCCGCGAGACGGGCTCTCTTCTCGGCACGTGGTTCGGCCTGCCAGCCAGGCAGGAACGCCGAGAGCATTGGGTCGCTTTCAATCTTCTGCTGGGTGAGCCGCATGCCTTCGTCGATGATCGCGTCCCACTTCTCTGTGGCGAGCTCGACGCGGCAGGGCAAGTCCTTGATGATCTCCTCGTCCACGGTCAGGTAGTTCGAGGCCCGACTCCTACCCCCGCGGCCCGTAGGCACGTAGGCGTCGGCGCCGGCCTGGTCTGGAAGCAGGGAGATGAGGACCGCGTCCCCGTCCTCAGCGATCCTTCGGGCCGCCTTGTGGGCTGCTGAGACCTCCGTCCTGGAGGGGTCTCGTTGCAGCATCTCAACCAGGGTGCTTCGGATGCTGACCGTGTCCCGACTGGCCAGCGCATTTCGCAGGGCCTCGTGGAAGGTCTCCGTCATCGATGTCATGACCGCGATTTTCACGATTGGCTGGCCTTGGGCCATGCGCTTGAGGTCGGCACCCAGTTTGTGTTCCCCCGTTCGGCAGAAACGTGCTGGGCGTCGTCGCTGACGGTCCCGCCAGTCGGGCGGAGGTCGGTCTTCAGCTGTGACCGACCCATCGGACTGGCCCTAGCTGGCTGGAGCGCGAAGGAGCCGGTCGCGTGTGCTTTCCGGCAGCACCCGGCGCAGGACCGGTGCGCTGGAGCTGAGGGAGTCGGCGAAGGCGGCAACGAGGTCGTGCGGCACGCTGGGGCCGAAGGAAGCCGCCCACAGGTATCCCGCGCCGGGTACCGGCTCGGCCCACGCTTGCCATCCAGCCAGGGCCGCCTCGTCCGCCTGAGCCACCAGCGCCCGAGAGTCGGCGTCCTGGATGAGTGGCGGCACCTCGCCAAGGCGGATGTGGGAGGCGAAGGTCGGATCGATTGCTCCCGTGCCGGGCTGGTCGACGTCACGCAGCCAGCCGTGGGCGGTAACGGCGTCGAGGACCAGCTCGGGGCCACCGAGCGACAGGGCGGGCTGATCGCGGGCGTCGAGCGCGACGAGGAAGTCGGCGAGGGCCTCTGCGGGGACCTCGGGGGTGAAGTAGGCCGACCACTGGGCGAGCGGACTGCTCGGGTCCGTACGGGCGGAGACCTGCCAGGCGATGGGCAGATTCCCCAGATGGAACGGCTCGTCCGGCCAGACCCACTGCGCCCACCGCAGGGAGTCGGGGCTGATGTGAAGGACGGTGCTGCGCAGGACCTGGCGGTCCTCCGGAGCCTCGTCCGGCTCCTGGCGACCACGGACGATCGTCAGGCTCGTCCAGCCCAGACCAGCGAGAGTGTCGGCGACGGCGTCGTAGAGACGTCCGTCGTCACCAGCCAGGTGGCGGGGGCCGACCCAGTATGCGGACGGGTCGCTGGCCGGGGTGAGTGGGCCGACCGGGAAGTCGGGATGCAGGGTGCCTCCAAAGGCGTCGGGGTACTCATTGCCGCTGGCGGTGTGTGGCGCTGGTCAGGAGTGCCGGGCCGGTTGTATGCCGGCCTCGGGTGGCAGATGACCGAGCTTCGTGTCCGCATTGCGGCTCGGCGAGGCGGACACCGGTCCACCCGAGGGGCTCCGACTCGAGCCTCTGCTGTCACACCTGCTGGAGGTCTCCAGCACGCGAGCGACTGCGGCGGCGACGATATCGGCCGGCGTCTCGGTGTCGAAGGACATCTGGTAGCCGCGTACCTTGGCCGTACCAGTAACGGCGATCTTCCATCCCTCGCTGTCGGTGCCCGGGCGGCCGGACGGGAACCATCCGAGATAGAAGGAGCCGTCCTTCGAGTTGACGTGTACGTCCGCGCGGTCGTCGACGACCAGGTTGAAGTCGTCGGCGCAGAACTGATCCATTACGAGCGTGGGCTGGCCCGGGCCGAGCTGCCACTCACGCAACCGCAGGGCCTCTATGGTGGTGGAGAATCCCGGACGCGGGGGTTCCGGAATCACAGTCGATCACCTCTTTGACCTGGTGGTTTACCAGAAGGTCGTCCACGTTGACATGCCATTGCAGCGTTGGCCAGTCATTCATCGATCTTTGCTGTCTGCCCCGGGCGAACTGCGACGAGGCGTGAGACCGCGCCGTCGTACGGCGGAGAAACGGCGTGCGTGTGGTTGGCAGAATGCTGATAGTTGCCGCATGGATGCGATCGAGGCCGCACGTGCCGTTGTAGATGAGCACCACCCTGACGCTCTGGCTGCTTTCCTGGGAGGCAGCGTCGTGACGGGCCGCCGCACGGCAATGTCGGACCTCGACATCGTGGTCCTGCTCCGCGGAGCCCCCGCCCCATACCGGGCCAGCCTCCGGAGCGACGATTGGCCGGTGGAGATGTTCGTGCACACCGAAGCGACGTGGTACGCGTACGTTGAGCGGGAAGTACGCAATCGCCGGTCGCCGCTGCTCTGGATGTGCGCCGACGGTGAGCTGCTATTCGACACTGACGGAGTCGGAGCGCGCATCGCAGCTGAGGCCCGAAAGCTGACCGCCGCAGGGCCACCCATGGTGTCAGCCGAGGAGATCGATGATCGCCGCTACGCGATCACTGACCTTCTCGACGACCTCGCAGGGAGCAGCGACCAGAGCGAGCGACTGTTCATTGCCACCGAACTGGTTCGACGGACGGGCGAGTTGGCACTAGCCATCGGCGGCTCGTGGGGCGGAGGTGGAAAGTGGCTCGCACGCCGTCTGGAGACGACCTCACCGGGGCTCAGCTTGCGACTGCACCGTGGCCTGCGGGAGGTATTAGAGGGGCGGGTAAAGCCCCTCGTAGCCGCTGTGGACGAGGTGATCGGGCAGGCCGGTGGTCGGTTGTGGGTCGGCTACAAGCGTGGTGGAACTTCATGAACCTCGCGGGGACCGAGACACGAGGGGCGGCGAACGGCGCACTAATCATCGGGCGGCGGACCTCCTGCGGGTGACGTCGGTGGCCTCCTCGCAGGGCTCTGGAGTGGCTGCGGCAGTGCGTACGCCACCGAAAGGCGTACGAAACCTCATAAAGCACCATGGCCGAGCGTGTCCGGCCCCTGGGATGGTCGTGGCTCAAGCCCCCGGCCACGAGGCCGGTCGCGAGTCACTCGCTCAAGGGTGGCTGCCAGTGGCCCTGATGCTCATGGGCGTTTATGAGCACAGGGTGCGAGCGGGCGACAGGCGCTCCAGCGAGACCGCCGACCCGCCGTCGGCCTTCGCCTCCGCCCGTCTGGTCACTGGGAGGATGGGCGGGTGAGTGCTGACGTGTTGGGACGCTGGGTGCCGGATCGTCCGGAGGATGTGGCCGCGGTCTTCGCCAAGGCGGACTTCCCGTGGTGGATCGCCGGTGGCTACGCGATCGAACTCGCGGTCGGCCGCGAGCTGCGCGCACACGGCGATCTCGACGTCCTCGTCCTCCGGCGCGACCAGGCCCGCGTACGGGACCTGCTGGCCGACTGGGACCTGCACGTGGCAGATCCGCCCGGCCAGGGGGAATTGCGACCGTGGCGTCCTGGAGAGCTCCTACGGCCGCCGCTTCACGACATCTGGTGCCGCCGCACGCCCAAGGCGCCCTGGTCCGTGCAGCTCATGCTGGGCGAAGCCGAGGGCACCCAGTGGGTCTCGCGGCGCACGCCAGAGATCCGGCTCCCGATCGACCGACTCGGGCGAACAAGCGAGACGGGCATCCCGTACCTCGCGCCCGAGGTGCAGCTCTTCTACAAGGCGAAGGCGACCCGGGACAAGGACGAGACTGACTTCGAAGCGGTACTGCCGCTGCTGGACGCCCCGGCGCGCTCTTGGCTGGCGGGCGCCATCACAGTGATCGCGCCCACCCATCACTGGCTCCGCCGGCTCCTGCCGGTCAGCCGAACGTGAGCAGTGGAACGTCGTAGAGGTCGGACTGGACCTTGGCACTGAGAAGGTGGCTCGTCCTGCCGTCGGCAGACTGGGCCTTCAGGCCGGCGGAGACGTGGTTGTACGGGAGGATCCCGCCGGTGGTGCGAAGTGGGCTCGGCGAGGGAGCCCGGACCCAACTCGCTCTTGCAGACCTCGTGGACGCTCCCGAAACGGGCTTCTGTGTGGCCAAGGCCGAGCAGGGCGGCAGCGTGGCGGGCCGATGCCTCGTCGGGTCCATCGATCTCGAGAAACATGGGCAGGCAGGACCAGGTGTCGAAGCTGGAAGGGAGGTCCGTCCACGCACACCACGGCCCCCAGGTCGCAGTAGGTAAGACCTGGCCCCGCTCGGTGCGTGGAACACGTCAGCGAGCAGTCGCGACGAGGCCAGGGCTATGGCCGAACCTGGATCAGAGCGTGAGTGCCGCTGGTACGCCACGCCGCACCGGACTGTTCGAGGGCGTCCAGCGTTCCGTGGTCCAGGCCGACAATGACGTCGGACTTCAGGGTGCGGAGGGCTGCGACGGCCCCTGGGAAGTACGCGGTGAGGTCGGCGAACGGCGCCGTGGCGTCCCAGAGCCGGTCGCCCACCAGGCGGCGGTAGTTGAGGTCGCCCTTCAGGATGGTGATCGTGGCGGCCTCGAACTCGCTCCGGAGGTCCTCGGGCATCTCCTCGTACGGCAGCGGAGCGCAGAAGAAGGGATGGGTACGGACCTCCAGGCGCCCTGACGCCATGGCCTTCCACAGTCGGCCGCCGATCGTGCTGGCTTCGCCGGGTGCCTCGGTGAGGCGGCGGAGGCAGTCGACGACGTCTGCCGTCATCGCGTCGGACACGTAGTACGGGCTGGGCTTTACATGGAGCACGACCCGTTCGGCGTGCCGGCGTTCGAGGAGGTGGTCGATGAGGATCAGGTCCGGGATCAGCTCGCGTCCGGCGTTGTCCGCCACAACGGCGACGGTCGAGGGGGCACCGGCGGGCAGGAGCTGCCAAAGCACGCCGCTGTCGTCGGCGACCAGCGCGGAGGTAGCTTCGCCGGTCGCTGGCTCCCCCGCCGAGACACGGAAGCCGAGGTCCGCGCGGTTGCCCCAGAGCGAGGCGTGGAGCAGCGCCGCAGCCCGCTCGTCGGCAGGTGCGTCGGCGAGCGCGTCCAGGGCCCGCAGCTCCTCCTCCACCGCCTCGCCGCGCAGTTCGGCCTGCTTGAACGGAGCGAAGGGATCGACTCCCTGCCACGGGCCCGTACCGAAGTACTCGATGGCGCCAAGCAGCCGGCGGTAAAAGTAGCTCTCCGCCCACAGGAACGGGGCGTCGAACCACGACCGCCCAAAGTGCTCCCGGCCCCAGTTCTTCCACTGCCGGTGATCGTGCTCCGAGGCAGCGGGCGGTTCGATGACGCCGTTGGTGATCTCGTCCAGCAGGGCATCGAGAGCCTCGTGCTGTCGGCGGCCGTACGGAAAGGCGTCTCGCACCTGCTGGATCAGGGCCGGGTGGCGTTTGGCCAGGACGCCCCAGGCGAACGAGCCGGGCTCGTTGCTCAGGATGACCGGCGCGTCGCGGTCGGCGGCCGGGCCGGAGCTGCTGTCGGCCCTGCCGTCCGAGGTGCTGGGAATCTTCTCTGTCATGGTGTGCAAGCCCTTCGCTTGTCGCTCATGAGTCCTTGATCTCCAGGGACACGACCCCCGCCGCACTGCCGATCAACACCTCGCCCGTACGAGGTTCGAAGGCCGCGCAGTGCAAGGAGGCATCCACCCTGACCTTGGCGATCTGGTGCTGCTCGCTGAGTGACCACAGGCGCACCGTTCCATCCGCCGCGGCCGACACCAGGCGGTCCCCGTCGTTGAGGAAGCCCAGCATGAGGATGCGGCCGGTGTGCCCGGAGAGGTGGGAGGTGAACCTGTCCGTAGCCAGGTGCCGTACCGCGATATCACCGGTTCCCGCCCCAACCGCGACGCGATGCCCCGGTCCGTCGACCGTGACGGCGCGGGCCCACCCGCTGGGGCTGGAGAACCGGCCCTTGAACTCGCCGGTGAGGGCGTGCCACACGCGTACGGAGCCGTCACCGCCACAGGCGGCGAGGAGCTCTCCGCTGTAGTCGAAGGCGAGCGAGCGCAGTCGGCCAGCGTGAACATCCTGGCTCCACAGCAGGGCCCCGGTGGAGAAGTCCCAAACCCGGATGTGTCCGTCGCCCGTACTCGCGGCAAGGCGGGATGCCGAGCGAGCCATCGCCACGGCCCACGTACGCGGGGTGCCCTGGTTCAGGGTGAGGGACCACTCTGTGTCGAGCAGCGACCAGACCCTGACCGCCCCGTCGCCGCAGGCCGCCGCGACGTGCTCACCGCCGCCTGCCAGGGACCAAACACGCCCATGGGCCGCCGCGAGCCTCCTGCTGACCGTCCCGGTCGAGGTGTCGATGACGCCGATGCCGCCGGCTCCGTCGCCTACCACGGCGGTACGGCCGTCGGCGGCGAACTGCGTGGACCACACGGTGTTCGAGCCGCTGGCCAGCGTCCTGAGCCTGCTTCTGCCCACCGTCCAGACGCGAACAGCCCCGTCCTCGCATCCTGCTATCACGGTGCCGTCGCCTGTTCTGACGAGCGAACGCACCCAGTCGACTCCCGGTGGGGGCTGGGTCTCGCCCGCCGGACCTTCCGCCGAGAACGCCTGGATCCTCGGCTCTTCGGTGGCGGCGACGATGACATCGTCGTGCGAGGAAAGAGCAACGGCGCGCACGCGGGCCTTAAGATCGGCGATCCGGCGAACGAGAACGAGTTGACCGTCCGCCGCGTCCCACACAGTGATGGAGCGGTCACCTGATCCGGAGGCCAACAGAGAGGAGCCGGGGGCGAAGGCCACGGAACGTACCCAGTCGCGGTGAGCGGCTCGTTCATCCAGGAGACGACCTGTACGCAGGTCGAAGAGGCGGACGAACTCGTCCTCGCCGGCCACGGCCACAAGCGACTGGGAGTCTCCTCCGATCGCCACGGACCAGACGGGAGTGCCGACGGTACGCATCGATCGCACGAGCACGAGCCTGTCCACGTCCCACACGTGCACAGCTCCGTCCTCGGCCCCGGAGAGCAGGAACGGGCCGGAGGGGGAGAAGGCGAGGCTGCGGATGCGGCGATTGTGCCCGGGCAGCACGCCGATGGGGTCTCCGGTGTCGGTGCGCCACAGTCGGATCGCTCCGTCGTCCCCCGCCGAAGCGAGGACCAGCCCGTCTGAGGAGAGCGCGGTGGCGAACACCCACCCGATGTGCGCCTGGTGGGCTCGGAGCAGCCGGCCGGTGTTGACGTTCCAGAGCCTGACCACTCCGTCCTCACCACCCGACGCGACCATGTCGCGAGCGGCGGAGACGCTGACGATCGCACCAATGTGGCCGGGGGCCGCCGCTTCCGTGGTGTCGTCCTCGGGAGGCAGTAGCCACTTCGGGGCGAGCACGGCCTCCGCACCAGTGACGCGTTCGGGGGTTCGCGTGTCCTGGGGCAGAGGTGAGCGCCGCAGCACGATGGAAAGCGTCGAGGCGATGTCAGCCGGGCTTTCCAGTCCGTTCAGCAGGTACCCGGCGCCGGTCAGGGCGCGGGCGGTCAGCCACTCCTGACGCTGGGGGTGGCCGGCCTCGTGCCGCCCGGGCAGAGCGTCGAGGACGGCGGCGTCCGCGGTCAGGTGCTGGTGTCCGACGATCGCGACCTTGCGGATCACGTACGACGGGGACGCCAGGAGGCTGACGAGCTCGGCGTCGAGCTCGGCTTCACGCAGGTGGTAGGGAAGATGGCGCCACAGATAGCCCTCGGTCTCGTCCAGCGTCTCCCACGCGCCCTCGGTGCCGTGCCGGTATGACTCGATCAGGGACCGGTGAAGGGCCGCCCAACGATCGCCGATCAGGTGGCGCAGGTAGGACCGGAACACATCGTGCAGCACGATGGCGTCCCGGTCCGCGAGATAGGCGCTGATCAGGGACCGGTCGGACAGCAGTCGGCAGAACTGCCTCACCACGTGAGGCGCCCATCCGTGCGCTGTTCGCCACCAGTGGGTGAGCACCGACACGGGGATCGGCAGCGACGGCGGGAAGACCGCGAGCGAGAGATACCGGTCCCGCAGGTCCGAGTGCCCCGCGATCGAGACGCTCTCCTCAAGGCTGCGGAGACTGGACGCGAGTGCCTGCCCGATAGCGTTCTTCCGCTGGTCCGAGTCCCAGACGTCGAATGCCTGGGGGCCGTACGCACGGATCGCCGCGCTCGTCTCGGCGACCACACGACCGGCCGGGGCACCAGAGACGACCTCCTGTGCGACGTTCGCCCCGACGATCGACGCCAGCAGGGGCCATCCTCCACACGCGCCGGCGAGGCGCGCGGCTTCGGCCTCGTCCAGGTTGCCGACATTGCGGACGAGCAGCTCTCTGATCTCGCCCGACGCCATGGGACCCAGCCGTACGACCCTGGCGGCGCTGGGGCACACGCGCACGTTCCTGGTGGTGACAAGCCGTACGCAGTCCTCCCCACCCAGCAGGAAAGGGCTGAGGTCGGCCGCGGACCAGACGTTGTCGATGACGAGGAGCGCACGCCGTCCTTGGAGCAGACGAGCCAGGTGGAAGCCGGCCTGCTCCGGATCCGCGAAAGAAGGGCGGCTGCCGTCCAGATGAACGCACAGGTCGGAGATCAGCTCGACAACCCTCGCCACCGTGCACTCCTCGCCGGTCTCCACCCACAGGAACTCCGAGAAGGAGTTCCGTACACGAGGGTCTTGGCACACCTGCGTCGCGAGCGTCGTCTTCCCGAACCCGCCGGGACCGCAAAGGGCGACTGTGGAGGCGCTGTCGTCCGCCGACGCCTCCCGCAGGACGGAGACGAGCCCCTCGAAATCATCTGACCTGTGCACCAAGCCGGGCTCCGGGACGGGTATCGGGAGGTATCTGTCCGGTGCGGGCGCGGCTGAGGACATCGGAGCACCAACCGTGTCCCAGAAGCGCTGCCGCACCTCCGCGTCGCTCCGCTCCAGCGCCGTATCCAATAACGCCTGGGAATCCGGGGTGAGAACGATCTCCTCGCCTCGGGCCTCCCAATTGGACACCGTCCGGTCGCTGACGCCGAGGTAGGCGGCGAAGCGACGCACGCTCCGACGCGTCGCGAGCCGCAGAGCGCGCGCCTCCCTTCCGGTCCAGCGCTGCACTGTGGCCACCGAAGCTCCTCCGACCGACGCCAACGACGGTAACAGCGTAGGGCGGTCTGACCAGGGGCGTAGGGCCTTCGCTGCGACAGGAGTTCAGCACCGGTTCGACACCCGGGCCGTCCCGGCCGAGGTAACCGGCGGTCCCGCGATCGCCCACGCGAACGACGGCGTTGCCACGCGAGTGCGGCACGACGGCAGCCCGCTGTCCCGCACCGCTCGGCAGTCTGCTCACCACGGAGCACTGCCGCTCCGCGTGGACGACGAAGGGGTGGGTTTCAGGTGATCGAAGCAAAGCAGCATGGCGGTGCGGGCGGATGGTCCCAGAGGCAGATCGCCTACTACCGAGCGCGAGCCGGCGAGTACGACGACTCCTACAGCGACCGCATGCACATGCCCCAGCTCGCGAACGTCCTCGACGACCTGCCGATCCGCGGCGACGTCCTGGAGCTGGCGTGCGGTACCGGCCAGTGGACCCGACTGATCTCCGACCGCGTACGCAGCCTGACCGCGCTGGACGCCGCGCCGGAGATGCTGTCCGCGGCCCGTGAGCGGATGCACGGGACCGCGACTCGCTTCATCGAGGCGGACGTCTTCAGCTGGGAGCCGGATCGCCAGTACGACACCATCTTCTTCGCCTTCTGGCTGAGCCACGTGCCGCCCGTGGAGATGGAAGCCTTCTGGGACCTCCTGAGGTGGACGCTGGCGCCGGGCGGCCGCGTGGTGTTCCTCGACGACGCACCTGCCAAGGCGGGGATCGAGGAGGCCGTCGCCGAGGCCCAGGTGCCCACTGTGCGCCGCAGGCTCGCCGACGGATCCCACCACCAGGCCGTGAAGGTGCTGCGTGACGCCGCCGACCTCACCTCGCAGCTGTGCGACCTGGAGTGGGAAGCCCAGATCGAGCCGGTCGACCAGTACCACATCGCTGGTGTCGCGCGCCCCTGGACGAGCGCATGACGAGCATCAGCGGCTACCCCGCCCGGCCGAGCGTCCGCGCCGGCGAAGTGCTCCGGCTGCACATCGCCGCATCGACCCCGCACTTCCACGTCGACTTCTACCGCTGGGGCGCGACGCCCCACCACGCCGGCCATGTCGAGTGGCCCGGCGGCACCGCAGAGTCCGGCACGTTCGACGCGGACTGGCGGTGGCCCGCCTACGAGTTCCTCGTGCCCCCCGAGTGGAGGTCCGGGGTCTACATCGCGACGCTGAGCACGCAGCCGACATCGGACATGCCGCCGATGGACTCCCGTGAGGCGCGGATCCTCTTCGTGGTCACACCCTCCGCGCCGTCTGGCCGCAGGGTCCTCTTCAAGATCCCAACCTTCACCTACCACGCCTACAACACGGCAGGGGGAGGCAGCCTCTACAGCGCCGCCCTGGTCACGATGCTCCGCCCCGGAGGCGGCGTCGGCGGCCCCGTCAAGGGCCTGCCCGACCCATACGACGCCGCCTCCCCGCGGCAGACCTTCGCTCACTGGGACGCACCCTTCATCGCATGGATGGAGCAGAACCGGATCGAGAGCGACTTCTGCACCGACCTGGACCTTCACGAAGGCCGACACCTCCATGACGGATACCGCCTCCTGGTCGCCGCCGGCCACGACGAGTACTGGAGCGGCGAGATCCGCCGAAACGTGACCGCGTTCCGGGACAGCGGAGGAAACATCGCCAACTTCGGCGCCAACACCTGCTGGTGGCGAGTACACGTGACTCCCGACGGAGCCGGGCTGCGCTGCGACAAGTTCCCACCCGGAGCCTCGGCCGAGAAGGACCCGGACAGCTCGTACGGCTGCCCGGATCACTGGTGGGAGTCGGAGCCCGAGAACTCCCTTCTCGGCGTGAGCTACCGAAACGGTGGTGGCCACTGGGACGGCCCGCGTACTCCCCTCGGGTTCACCGTCACGGATGCGGACCACTGGCTCTTCTCCGGCACGGGCCTGCGGACGGGCGATGTCGTCGGCCGCGACGGCGCGCTGGTCGGCTACGAATGCGACGGGGCGGCGTACGAGCTCGACGCGTCCGGCCGACCGCGCCCGACAGGCCGAGACGGGACTCCCAAGGACTTCGAGATTCTCGGCATCGCGCCGCTGCCCGGCGATTGGAACTTCGCGGCTCGGGAGGCGATTGACAGCCCTCGGGCGGCGACCCTCGGCCTCTACACGGCGAACGGCACGGTCTTCACCGCCGCCACGACCGACTGGGCCCGCCTTCTGGCCACCGACTCACAGGTCGCGGCCATCACCCGCAACGTCTTCACCCGTCTCTCCTGACCGAAGGGATCGTCGTGTCTGGAAACGTACGGCCGCTCAATGTGATCATCGGCGTCAACGGCATCGGCATGGGCCACTCGGTCAGGCAGAGCGTGATCGCCCAGTACCTCCGCGACCGCGGGCATGAGGTGCGCATCGTCACCAACGGTGGCGCCCGCGCGGAGTATTTCCGGGACCTCGGCTTCCCCGCTTGGGATGCGTGGATGCCGACGCTCCTTGCCCGCGCGGACCGCATATCCGCGAGTGACGCCGTACGCGCGAACATCTGGCAGGCCCCCGCCGGCCTTGCCAAGCACATGCGCCTGCGCCGGATCGTTCGCGAGACCGGCGTCCCCGACGTGTTCATCACCGACTACGAGCCCAACACTCCCCGCCTCGCGTACCACTTCAACAGACCCCTGGTCTCCGTCGATCAGCAGAGCAAGTACCGGCACCTCGACCTGCCGGCAGTCGGCCGTTACGCCCGGACCGCCGACGAGCAGCGCCTGCGCTACTTCGCGCCCCGCGTCGACCGGTCCTTCATCTGCTCGTACGTCCCGTTGGTAGCGGACGACCGAAGGCTGGAGTTCATCGCCCCCGTCATCCCCGACTCAGTGCGTTCCACGCCGGTCACGATCGAGCCCCTCGCCACGGCCTACTTCTCTCGCTACTTCGACCACGGGCCGGAAGAGTCCGTCCGAACGCTGACCAGGGTCTTCCGCCAGTACGTCCCGGACCGCGGTCTGCGGATCTACGTGCAGCCGACCGAAATCGGAAACCTGCGTCAGTACGCCGATGGCGAGATCGAGATCCGCACCTTCGACCGCGAGGCGTTCATCAGGGACATGGCGCGGTCCGAGGCTGTCTTCTCCAACGCCGGCTTCAACCTCATCAGCGAAGCCTTCGTCCTCGGCAAACCGGTCCATCTGATCCCGCTGCCCACGTACGACCAGCACTGGTGCGCCAAGGTCGTCCACGAGGCGGAACTGGGCACATCGGCGCCCCGCATCGACGGCGGAGCGGTGCTCGACTTCCTCAACCGAAGCCGGGAACTCCGCGCGAACGTCGCACGCCACCGGGACGAGCACCTCGCGGTCGACCCTCGGGAGCGGATCGCCTCCTACCTGGAGAGTCTGCCCACAGCCGCTTCGGCGATCCTCGCGCCGTCCAGGCGGTAGGCCCATGGGGACGCCACTGCTCGCCGCGTACCTGCACACCGCCGTGACCGTCTCCGCCGTCGCGGCCTGCTACCGCTTCGCGATCTCGCCCACCGTGCGGGCCATAGCGCGCCGCCCAAGCCGGTTGATCCTCATCGCGAGCATCACACCCGCCGTACCGCTCGCCTTCCTGTCCTCACCCGATCCCGGGCCGTTCCGGTGGTTCGCCATGGTCGTGATCGCGCTGCTCACGTGGCAAGGCGCGACGAGCGACTACGACGTGACGGAGCCGATCGGACCGCAACGCCTGGACAAGCGGCTCCTTCTCGTGCTAGGTGCCGCCTCGTGCTTCTGGCCCCCGGCTCTCCTCGCCTGGATGGGCGTGTACTGCGGCAAGCTCCGAGGCTGGAAGCACCACGCGATGATGCCGTTGCGGCTGCTCAAGGCATACCTCGCCTGGTTTCTCGTGGCGACGTTCTTCGAGACCCCGGGCTCCCCGGCGGCACTCCTGCTCGTCCTTGGTTGCGTCTCACTCTCCCACTACGTGAAGCCGGCCTGGAGCAAGGCCCGACTCGGGCCGCGACCCTGGTCATGGACCTGGCACAACCGCACCCACTACCTCATCGCTTCGGCATACTCCTGGGGCTGGGCACGCTTCCTACGCCCCGAGACCGTGTCCCGCGTATTGCGCCGCGCACGCGGCCTCGATCGGCCGGTCAACGTCCTCGCGATGGCGACCGAGGCGGCGGGTCTGATCGCGTTCCTCGATCGCCGTCTCCTGATCGCGGTCCTCGCGGCGACGGCCGTCTTCAATGTCGCCGTCGCTCTCGCCTCCGGCATCCTCTTCTGGGAGAACATCGGCACCAACATCGCTCTCGCGATCACCGTCGGGTTACTCCCCGCTGCGGAGTACGACGCGGCCTTCGGTTGGCCAGCCGCGCTGCTGGCACTCGCGGTGCTCGTGCTCAGCGCCGCCGACCTGCTGTGGCAGCCCTGGCACCTGGGGTGGTGGGACTCTCCTTTCACGGCCCGTGTCCACTGGCAGGTGGAGACCGTGTCCGGCGAGCAGCAGGGCCTCTACAACGGCTTCATGTGCCCGTACGAGCGGGAGTTCGGCCGCGTCCTGGGCTACTTCCTGACGAGCGAACCGGTCCTCCACGACCACCTCGGCATCGTCTGGGACCGACGGCTCCGCGACCTCATCGTCCACGCGGACGGGGACCAAGAGACGCTGCGCCGCCTCAAGAAGACCTACGGCCGCGTGCTCAAGGACGAGCAGCAAGCGAACGAGCACTTCGACTTCCTGACCAGGATGTTCAGCCACCTCAACAACGGTGTTCCGAAAGGACCGTTGCCTCGAGCGCTGCGCTGGCTCAAAGCGCCCGGCGGCCAGCTGTACCGGTGGGGCGACCTGCCTCCCTACCGCGGCGACGAAGCCGTCCGCCGCATCACCATCCGGTACGAGGAGCGCTGCTACCGCACGACGACCGGCGACTTCGTCCTGCTCGCCGACGACGTCCTACACGAGATCGACCTCGTACGCCCGAAACCCGACCACGGGAGCACCTCATGCGCAAAATCTTCATCGACTGCGGCACCAACCTCGGAGTCGTGCTGAACCGCTTCATGCACGAGCTTCCGGATCACGACTTCTACGCCTTCGAGCCGAACGCGGAGCTGATCCCCTCCATCCGCCGGCACGTCGAACAGGCCCAGGGCTCCGCCCGTATCGAGATCTCCCAGAGCGCGGTGTGGACCCATGACGGGACGATCGACCTCTTCCTCGGCCACCACGAGAGTTCCACCGTGATGCCGGGCAAGCAGGTGCCGCCCGTGTACGACCAGCAGATCGACTACACCTCGCCGATCCCGGTACCGGCCATCGACTTCAGCGCCTGGCTGCGGCGGACGGTCAGTCCCGGTGATCACGTCGTCGTGAAGATGGACATCGAAGGTGCCGAGTACCCCGTGCTCACCAAGCTGCTGGACGACGGGACGATCAACCTCATCTCCGTCCTCTACATCGAGTGGCACTACGACCGCTTTCCCGCCATGAGCCGTGCCGAGCACGACCACGTCGCCGCGGCGGTCTCCGCTTGTGTCGACGTCCGCGACTGGGACTGATACGAGGAAGGGGCCACGCCATGCGCACCAAGCACATCTACCTGATCAAGCACGGCGAGACTGAAGAGAACCTGCGGGGCATCCACCAGGGCCAGGCCGTCGGAGGCAGGCTGAGCGACCGCGGCAGGAACGACATCCGCGCGGTCGGTAACGGCCTCGCCGCAACCGGTATCGCCGTGGACCAGATGCTCGTCAGCCCGATGTCCCGTTGCCGCGAATCGGCGGCGCTGCTGACCGCGGTGCTAAGGCCGACCGACGTACGCGTGGACGAACGCCTCGCCGCCAAGAACAGCGGCCACCTCGGTGGCCGGCCCAGGGAGCTCGCCGCCTCTGAGGCAGCACGCCATGGCGTGCCCATCCACCAGCTCCGCACGCCGGGCGGCGAGTCATCGGAGGACGTGCAGGCGCGCTATGTGGACCTGTGGAACCAGGTCCACACCGGGCCGCATCGGACGACCGTCCTCGTCGGGCACGGCGGGGGCATCGCCTGCCTGCTGCTGTGGCTGACGGGGAACGGCTTCGATCGCTACCTCCAGCACGTCCCTGGGTCAGCCGGCGTCACGTGGGTCGAGGCAGACGACACGGCTTCCCACATCCGGCTGATGAACGTGCCGCCCGCGAGCCTGCCCAGCCTTCTCGACCCCCGTACCGCCCGATGAGAGCACGAACGGTACGGGCTCGGGAGACACGGTCAGGCGTCCGGGGAACCGCCGAAGCGCGCCCGGTAGGACTCCAGGTCCTCCTCCGTGATCTTCGCGAAGAGCACGGGCGGCACGGTGAACGCGGTGCCGGCCGTGACGGCGTCCAGGGACTTGGCCTGCTCGGCGGTCACCCAGGTCGCGGTGTCGTTCTCCAGGGCGAAGGCCCCGCGCATGGCGGCGGCGGTGGTCGGGATGAACGGCTCAGAGACGACCGCGTACAGGTGGATCAGGTTCATCGCGGTACGGAGAGTCAGCGCGGCGCCGTCGGCATCGGTCTTGATCTCCAGCCAGGGCGCCTTCTCCTCCAGGTAGGAGTTGCCCGCGGACCACAGGGCGCGCAGCGCGGCGGCCGCCTTACGGAACTGGAGCGCCTCCATGTGCTCCTCGTACTCGGCCAGCAGACGCGCGATCTCCTCGCCGAGCTTCGCCTCCACCTCGCCGGCGGCGCGGCCGGCCGGAACCTCGTCACCGAACCGCTTCCGGGAGAAGGACAGCACGCGGTTGACGAAGTTGCCGAGGGTGTCGGCCAGGTCCTTGTTGACCGTGGCGGTGAAGTGCTCCCAGGTGAACGACGAGTCGTCCGACTCCGGGGCGTTGGCGATCAGGAAGTAGCGCCAGTAGTCGGCGGGGAGGATCTCCAGGGCCGCGTCGGTGAAGACGCCACGCTTCTGGGATGTGGAGAACTTGCCGCCGTAGTACGTCAGCCAGTTGAAGCCCTTGACGAAGTCGACCATCTTCCACGGCTCACGGACACCCAGCTCGGTGGCCGGGAACATCACGGTGTGGAAGGGGACGTTGTCCTTCGCCATGAACTCGGTGTAGGTGACGTCGTCCGCCTTGTACCACCACGACTTCCAGTCGCGGGTCTCGCCGTCCGTGGCGGCATCCGCCCACTCCTTCGTCGCGCCGATGTACGCGATCGGGGCGTCGAACCAGACGTAGAAGACCTTGCCCTCGGCCGCGAGTTCCGGCCAGGTGTCGGCCGGGACGGGCACGCCCCAGTCCAGGTCACGGGTGATCGCGCGATCGTGCAGACCCTCGGTCAGCCACTTCCGGGCGATCGACGAGGACAGGTGCGGCCACTTCTCGCTCACCGAGTCGATCCACGCCTCGACCTCGTGCTGAAGCTTGGACTGCAACAGGAAGAGGTGCTTGGTCTCACGAACCTCCAGCTCCGTGGAACCGCTGATCGCGGAGCGCGGGTCGATCAGGTCGGTCGGGTCGAGCACGCGGGTGCAGTTCTCGCACTGGTCGCCGCGGGCCTTGTCGTAGCCGCAGTGCGGACAAGTGCCCTCGACGTACCGGTCCGGCAGGAAGCGCCCGTCGACGGGCGAATACACCTGGCGGATCGCGCGCTCCTCGATGAAGCCGTTCTCGTGCAGCTTGCGCGCGAAGTGCTGGGTGATCTCGCGGGTCTGCTGGGAGGAGCTCCGGCCGAAGTAGTCGAAGGCCAGCTCGAAACCGTCGTACACGGCCTTCTGCGCGTCGTGGGCCTGCGCGCAGAACTCGGCGACGGAGAGCCCGGCCTCCTTGGCGGCCAGCTCGGCCGGCGTGCCGTGCTCGTCGGTGGCGCAGATGTAGAGGACATCGTGACCGCGCTGGCGGAGGTACCGGGAGTACACATCCGCCGGAAGCATCGACCCGACCATGTTGCCCAGGTGCTTGATCCCGTTGATGTAGGGAAGCGCGCTGGTGACCAGGTGTCGAGCCATCCTCGGATGCTCCATTTCGTACGTACGGCGCCGGTGACAGTGCCACGGCGGGCCCAAGTCGGGAGGCTGCAGCCGATGCGATCACTCGGATCGCACGCTGGTGTCACGCATGGTGACGGAACGGGTCTACAAGCCAACGCCATCGTATCGAACCGGGGCTTTCCCCATCCCACGGGTTTTCTGACCGGTCTGGGCGGAGCGCGAAAAGCACTCGGCCGTCCAAGACAGGCGGCCAAGCGAGTCTCGTACGGCCGAGGCGCTTTCCATCTTAAAGCCACCGCCGGGCCACGGGTCCGCGCCCGCCATACACATCCGCACGCTTACACAACGAGGTGGAGAGCATGATCGAGAAGCGTGAGACCCAGCGGCTCCGCGTCGTCGTCGTGGGGCAGGGGTACGTCGGGCTCCCGCTCGCGGTGAGAGCCGCCGAGGTAGGGCACCAGGTCGTCGGCTTCGACGTGGACGCGCGGCGGGTCAAGCGGCTCATGCTCGGGGAGTCCTACATAGAGGACGTCACCGACTCGCGTCTGGCGCCGCTCCTCGCCGCCGGCGCCTACCGACCCACCATCGACCCCTCCGACTGCGCGGGATTCGACGTAGCGGTCGTCACGGTGCCCACGCCGCTCCGCGACGGAGCTCCGGACCTGTCGCATGTCGAAGACTCGGCGCTGCTGCTGGGCCATTACCTCACTCGCGGAGCGACCGTCGTCCTGGAGTCGACGACGTACCCGGGCACCACGGAGGAAGTCTTCGGCCCCCTCCTCGAAAGCACCTCTGGCCTGACGGCGGGCTCCGACTTCCACCTTGGCTACAGCCCTGAGCGCATCGACCCCGGCAACCCCACCTGGAGGCTGGAGAACACACCAAAGATCATCTCCGGAATCGACACGGCGTCCAGGGAAACGATCAGCCGCTTTTACACGTCCCTCGTCGCCAAGGTCGTCCCGGTCGCCTGCTGCAAGGAGGCCGAGCTGGCGAAGCTGCTGGAGAACACCTTCCGGCACGTGAACATTGCGCTCGCCAACGAGCTGGCGATCTTCGCCCACGAGCTGGGCATCGACGTCTGGGCCGCCATCGACGCGGCGTCCACCAAGCCGTTCGGCTTCATGCGCTTCACTCCGGGACCGGGAGTCGGAGGCCACTGCCTGCCCATAGACCCCTCCTACCTGTCCTGGCGCGTCCAGCGGACCGTGGGCCGCAACTTCCGCTTCGTCGAGCTCGCGAACGACGTCAACAACCACATGCCCGACTACGTGGTTCGGCGCCTGGTCGACGGGCTCAACAAACGCAAGAAGTCGGTCAACGGCTCCCGAGTGCTGCTGCTCGGCCTCGCGTACAAGGCCAACACCGGGGACGCCCGCGAAACACCGGCGGCGCGGATCGCGGAGCTGCTCACCGGCATGGGCGCTGAGGTCCAGGCGGCCGACCCCCACGTCAGCGACGACGCCCACCCTCGCGCCGACGGCCTGGCGAACCTGAGGCGAGTCGGCGTCACCCCCGCCAGCCTCGCGGCGGCCAACGCCGTCGTCCTCCTCGCCGACCACGACGCCTTCGACTACCCCCTGATCACCGCGCACGCCCCCTACATCCTCGACTGCCGCCGTCGCCTCGTCGGCGCACACGTCGACTCTCTCTGAAGGGAAACCCACGTGAAGATCGTGATCACCGGTGGCGCCGGCTTCATTGGAAGCAACCTCGCCCGAGCCCTGACCGACCACCCCAAGATCACCCAGGTCCGGGTGGTCGACAACCTCTCCACCGGTCGCGACGCCAACATCGCCGCCCTCGGCGTCGACTTCTTCGAAGGCGACATCCAGAACGCCGACCTGCTGGACCAGGTGTTCCGCGGCGCGGACGCCGTCGTCCACCTCGCCGCGCTGCCCTCCGTACCGCGCTCGGTCCGAGATCCCTTGGCCAGCCACCACGCCAACGCGACCGGAACCCTCCAGGTCCTCGAAGCCGCACGCCGCGCGGGCGGCCTGCACGTGATCGCCGCTTCCTCGTCCTCCGTCTACGGCGCGAACCCGCGCCTGCCGAAGCACGAAGACCTCACCACTGCCCCGATGAGCCCGTACGCGGTCACCAAACTCGCCACGGAGGCGTACCTGGGCGCCTACCACCACAGTTACGACCTGCCGGTGCTGCCCTTCCGCTTCTTCAACGTCTACGGTCCCGGCCAGCGCGCCGACCACGCCTACGCCGCGGTCATCCCGAAGTGGATCAGCGCCACACTCGCCGGCCAGCCCGTGACCGTGTACGGCAACGGCACCCAGACCCGCGACTTCACGTACGTGGGCACCGTGTGCCGCGTCCTCACCGACGCCCTCCTCCGCCGGATCGTCGAGCCCCGCCCTGTGAACTTGGCCTTCGGGACCCGCATATCCCTGCTGGACCTGATCCCGGAGATCGAGACCGCGACTGGTCAGGGCGTCCGGCGAGAGCATGTGCCCGCTCGCACAGGAGATGTCCAGCACTCCCAGGCCGACAACGGCCGTTTACGCGCGCTCTTTCCAACAGTGGCGCCGGTGACGCTTGAGGAAGGAGTCTCCGCGACAGTGGACTGGTTCCGCACCTCGGTCATAAGCGCAGCACACCGAACTGAGCCTTCTCCTGTTTCTGGCTGAACGCGGGGGCGCGACCATATCGGCCGGCCCCCCTTCGCCACTGTAAGCAGGAGCGCTGGACAGGCACCACCCCGGCCTGGCACCGGTCGGCTACGACGCCGCCATGCTGTTGGCGTACTCCCTGCTCATCCCCGCATTCGCCCACCGCGTCCGCCACACCTTCCCCGTGCTCAAAACAGAATCCGAACGCGTTGCACAGATCATCGTCATCACCGAGCTACTGCAGTCGGCTTTGCGCGGAGACCATCCAGAGTTCGTCCCTGCGCTTCACGCCCTAGCCGCGGAACTGGCCTGATAGGCGAAGATTGCGCTTCTTGACCGGCTCACCGACGCCGCTGGCACCGGCGGATGCTCGATAGTCGGGAGTGGCCCGGCACCATCCTCATGAGACGCCCACCAGCCCCGGCCCACGGCCCAACCGCCGTTGTCACTGCCTGCCTCTCGGCCACCAGGACCATCCAGCCTCGTCAAACCTTGAGATCGGCGCACCCCGCTCTGTCAGTACCCGCCGCTACTGTCGTGGTGAAGCATCGGGGGAGCGACTCTAGGGAGAGGGCCGGCTGTGGGCGGGAAGCTGAAAGTGGAGCAGGTGTATCGCTACGCGAGTGGCAAAGATCCGAAGCCACCGTTGCTTGACGGCTTTCCGAACGTCCACCACGTGACCCACTCGTCAGGTCACAAGCGCGCCCTGCTCGAGGCTGGCATCAACGGGATGGCGAAGGTGACCACCCCGGACGGCGCTCGACGCCCGGCGATCCTCATCCGGTCCAGTCCCTGGAAGGCCGGCACCGAGCAGACACCTTGGCACGACGTTTTCGACATGGACAACGGCCACGTCCGTTACTTCGGCGACCATAAAGCCGGTTTGAGCGTCCCGCCCGGCACCACCACCGGCAACGCCGCGCTACTCGACGCATTCACCGACCACCAGGGGCACACTCCTGATGAACGGGCCGCCGCTACCCCTCTACTGCTGTTCCGCGCCGTCCCCCAGAACGGAAAGCCCAAGGGCCATGTGGCGTTCTGCGGACTCGGTGTCATCGAGCGGACCGAGCGGCTGGTGCAATGGGGAGGCCGCGAGCACACGCCGTTCGTGAACTACGTCTACGACATCGCCCTCATAGACCTGACTTCCGAGAACGACACGGTCGCCTGGGAATGGGTCGAAGCCCGCAGAGACAAGGGTGTGTCCCACCCTCAAGCCCTCGACCTGGCGCCACGGGCATGGCGTGAGTGGGTCAAGCACGGTTCCTCAGCCCTCCCCAGACTTCGCCGCCGGGTCGCCCGGGCACAGGTCACCAAAGTACGCGATCAGCGACCGAAGCCGGGTGGTAGTGATGCCACGGACCTGGAGATGGTCTACAAGTACTTCGACGGTCGCAAACACGACTTCGAGGCGTTGGCCGCTGCGGTGGCGGCCCGCGTGCTGCGTGGGGCTGGCCACAGGTATGTCGAAGGCTGGCTTACACGCCGGTCCGGTGACGGCGGAGCCGATTTCGTCGGACGACTCGATCTCGGCAGCGGAAGCGGCCTGGCCGGCACGAGTCTCGTCGTGCTCGGGCAGGCGAAGTGTGTCAAACCCGACACCCTCGTCACCGCGGAGCAGATCGCTCGGGTGGTTGCCCGGCTCCGGCGTGGGTGGATCGGCGTCTATGTCACCACTGGCGCCTACTCCGAGCCGGCGCAAACCGAGATGGTGGAGGACCAATACCCGATCACCCTCCTCAACGGCATGAGCCTGGTCGCGGAACTGCGCAGCATGGCCAGGGACGACCACGGCGGCGACCTGGCGGCGTGCATCGAGCACGTCCTCGACGGTCGGGATACCGCGATCACGAACCGACGTCCCGAGGAGATCCTGCTGCAGTAGCCGTTCGCCGGCTGACCTACCCACGCGGACGGTGCACCTTCGGCGGCGCCCCCCTTCCGGGGCACACTCCCGTCGTCACGCGAGGGTCTGTGCTCCGACCACCACGGACAACGACTCTCGGAACACACCCTCCAACTCCTCGTCGAGTACTTCCGCCGACAAGGAGTCGAAGGAGATGAAAGCGTTGAGCCTGAGCACCCGCATGAGGAAATCCCGGAGCACCCGCCTCTCCGCATTAGGCGGTATGTCGAGCTCCTGCCAGACCCTGACGATCGCCCGCACCAGATATGGACTCCCACCGATCGACGTGCGTCGGGCGTAGATCTGGTCGAAATCCGACTCGCTGAGGACGGACAGCGAGGCGTAGAGGTCCTCCCTTCCGCCGTCCTCGTCATACAGAAGGTGTGCTCGCCACCACAGCCGACCGAAGACGTGGCGTGTGACGTCGGTCCCCAGTACCCGGTCACGGTGTAGGTCCGCGAACCGCCATGCGGCCACGTCCGGCAGCACGACGAGGGAGAGGAAGGCCCAGAGGTCTCCTGCGACCGCCTCCGCCGGAACGATGCCCGAGTCTCGGTGGAGGATCGTCGCCACCTCGATGTCGAAACTCGCCGCCTGCTTCCTGCTGGGCTTGGCGGGATAACCGCGCTCGGTGGCGCATGCGAGCACCGCCTCGCGTAGGGAGCCGAGCCTCTGCTCGGAAAGGCGGGCACCACCCGTGGCCGCGTAGAACATGGCCGGGTGGGAAAGGCGGGAACGATCACGCAGATATTCGACCGAACGTTGCAGATACCCCTCCCGGAGACCGGACGCGGCTGCGGGCAGGAGGCGCGGGTACAGGTAGACCATCACGTCTCCTTGGAGAAGAGGCCGACGGCGTGCTGGATCTTCGCCGAAAAGAGCGCCGGATCTGTGCGACGTGTCATGCGTAGGGAGGTGAGGGACATGCCGGGGAGGAAAGTGCGCAGAAGACCGAGCAGCGTGTGACCGAGCGTGTCCGGCTCAAACCGTGATGTGTCCGTCAACTCCTCGTCCGCCACAGCCCGCTCGATCATCAGGCGGACGACGTCCTGCCTTACGGCGGATTGGATGAGCCGTTCCGCGTACGACGCTTTCTCCGCGCGGCGAAGCGCGTTGAGCACGGCCGGTGTGCCGCTGTTCACGAGAAGCACGACGGCGCCCATCGTCGCCGCCTCCAGGTTCGAACCGATGTCGAGGTACCAAGGGGCCTTCTCCGGATAGCCGGCACTCTTGAAGTCGACCACCGCCATGGGGAACTGCGACGCGTCGCCCTGCAGCCGCACGCCAGCCCGGTGATGCCAGAGCACGGATCCTGCGCGCCGGGGGCCGGCGGGGTCCGGGTTGTCCAGAGCCTTCGCGAGGATCAGCTGGGTGTCGACGGACAGCAGACCACCACTGTCACGTCCGATCACGGTGAACGAAAACTGTGCCGAGCGAGTGCCTCCACCGTGCAGTGTGACCCGGTCGGCCAGCCGTCGAAGGCCGCTACCCGTAGAGCTCCAGATCACGGAAAGGGCGAGCTCGGCCTCGTACGGGAGTCCGGCCGTAGCCCTGACCGCATCGAGGTCGACCCCGACCACCGACTCAAGGGACAGGTCTCTCTGAAAGTCCCAGTCGGGTATGAAGGCGGGCAACGGCACGGCTTCCCCGTCCTCGGACTTGAGGGACCACTCGGCCATCATCACCGATCCGGCGGCCGCTCTGCGATAGGGATAGGCACGTCGGTTCACCGGCCGTCGCCCCCCGCCTCCGCCACGACCGTCAACTCGGTCATGGTGTCGGGGGCCGGCCTGACGATCAGAGACCAGACCGTGCCGTCACCGCCGGCCGCATGCAACGAGGACCCGGTCGTTATGGGGCCGTTCCCCGCACGCCATCCCAATACCGTGGGAATCGACGCCCCGATGGGTGGCTCCGTCTCGACACCTCGACCGTCGCCCAGCGCGACGGCGGCACGACCCTTTACGACGCAGGAGCCCGCGTCAGGCAAGGTGAATCGCTGGACGAGGACAGCCTCACCGTCGACGACGTCGTGTTCGGGGGCCCCGTCGTACAGAATGCGCCGGCGACCGGAGGGACCGCTCGATCCCCCTCTGGGGCCGGGGACCCCGCCGGCTCCGGCCGTTCCCGCAGAGGCCCGTCCGGTACCCGCGGCGCCTCCGGGGGACGTCGTACCCGTGGCGAAAACGGCTTCCGCGCCCTCGCCCGCCGTACCCGCCATGAGCCCCGCCATGAGTCGGCTCATGCCCGCGAGGGAGACGCCTTCGCCCGCCTCGTGCGATACCGAGCCGGGTCCGGATGCCTCCTTCATAGCGTCGTTGATCTTGCGGAGGGCGTGCTTGGCCAGGCGATGGTCGTCTCCGCTGAGTTTGTCCACCAACCAGGCGTCGTGCGACGCGGGCTCCGCCGCTGCGAAGACCCGGTCCATGCCGGCGTCGGCGCGGAAGACCGCCGCGTAGCCCCCGCTCTCCTCGAAGAAGGGAGGCCCCTCGATGTATCTCACCACCAGATCGACCGGTCGCATGAGGCACGTGTGATGAAGCCGCTCCCCGATCCCCGCCTCCTGTGCCACCCGAGGGGGGCTTCCTTGGGGTGAGATGAACTTCCGCATGCCGAGTCGGCCGAGGACGCGTCCCAAAGACTTGTGTTCAACGAGACGATTCATGTCGTCGTAGGCCCAGACGAACGGGCGCAGGTGGGGGACCTCCGACGGCCTGGGAACGGGAACGGTCCGGCCCTCGTGGCTGGCGGAGAAGCGCATAGGCGCGTCACCCCCCTCCGGCAGCATCTTCGGCCAAAGGTTCCAGACCATGGCGTCGACGATCCACCGCATGGCCTCGGCATCGTCGCGTTCACCGAAGACGGGGTCGAGGATCGCGACGGAGGTCCCCGTCTCGCCGTCGGGAAGGGAGTCCAGGCCGAGGCTTCTGGCAACCTCGTCAGCCTCCTCCCCGACCAGCGGCTCGACGTAATCGTGCTGGACCTTTCCCCAGAAGTGGCGGCCGGTGAAGGTCTTCGTAGCGTCGTCGCCTTCCACGGTGTAGCTCTCGTGCACCGCCCATCCGATGAGTCGGGTCTCCAACCGGTCGTCCACCCGACAGCGCGTGTGCACGACCACCGTGTGCGATGCGGAGAGGAGGTGGAACACCGCCTTTCCGAAACCATAGGTGCCACCACGACCGGTGACCTTGCTCGAGCTGCCGGTCTTGCGGACGAACGACGCGAAGTCGGACTGCCCGGGAACCGCGACGTCGGCGCGGGTGGGTCCGCCCAATCCCCTCGTCCCCGTGTCGGTCACAATCAGGATGCGTAGGGCAGGACGTGCCAGCGAGGTCCGAAGCTTGAGATGTCGAAGCTGGGGTGCGCCCATGGCGAAGAGGTCGCGCCACACCGGCGCCTCACTGGGCCCGAGCGTACGCAGTTCCACTCGGTAGTCCACGGGGCCGTCCCCGGTCCGCGCGTCCCAGCTGTTCTGGGCCGACTCCCTCACGAGAAGCGTCAGCGGGTCCAGCTCGGTGCCGTCGAGGTTCTTCAAGGCGCCCTCGGCCGTCCCTCCGCCGCCGGGGGCGTAGGGCTCGGACGACCAACGTGGGGATTCCGCGGTCATGACGTCCGCCCCACTTCGTCCAGGAAAGCGTCCACAGCCGGATCGTCCAGCATCGGCGAGTGGACGCCCGCCAGATCGACGGTGTAACGAACGTCCAGGAGTCCGTCGGGTACCGGCTCTCTTAGGGACGCCGTCGTGAGTCGGGGGAAGACCTCATCGACCTCGTACCAACGTTCTTCGACGGGTGACACGCGCAGCGCCCCTTCGTCGTCCGTCTGCGCGTGCTGGTAGCCGACATGTGCCAGTCGAAGCCACAGCTCCGACTCGTCGACACACAGCGGTGCCGCCTCCGCGGCGAGCTCGCCGACGGTGCGCCCCCGCGGAGTCCGTTCGAACCGATGCCAGGCCAGCACCAGGCGCCCGCCCCGCGGCGCCTCCAGCTGGTCGAGCGCGTGGACTTCGAACGTCCTGCGTTCGGACGTCGTGTAGGTGCTCTTCACCTCGACGGCGTGGAGACCGTCGGAGAAGTCGTGACGCCCGCCCTCGGGACCGGTCCACAACCTCACCGCGCCGGGATCCTTGTCGAGTAGACGGAGCAGGACCAACAACTCGCCGGCGATGCCGATCTCCTGCGCCTCGGTGAGCGTACGGGGCACACCGCTGAAGAGCTGGCGCCACCGGTTCACCACCGCCAAGGTCGTGCGGTAGGGGTGCCGTCCATCCGCCTCCAGGGCCACGAGGACATCGGCACACAAGCCCGTGAAGACGTCGTCGAGGTCCCTACGGGTACAGACGATATCCGCGAAACGACCGTAGGTCTCGTCGTCCTCCAAGGCCCGATCGGCGACGCGAAGCGTTCCGCCGATCCGCCCCGTAGGGATTCGTCGTCTTCCATGGAGGGGGATCAGCAGGTGTCGCAGCCTATTGCCGTCGGTCGCTACGGAGACGGAGCCGTGTTCCGTGACGACGGGAAGCGAGGAGGTCCTGAGTGCGGCTCCGGAGCCGAGTGGAGCGAGGTCCAGCTCGGCCCAGTATCGATCTAGCAGGCGCCTAAGGTCGGTACCCCCGCTCAACTCTCGTCCTCCTCGAAGAGCAGTGAGAGGTCCTCCTCCTCGTCGTCCTGCACTCGGGACAGGTCGGCGCTGTAGTACTCCACCTCGCTGTCCTCCCCTCGTGGCATCGGAAAGACCAGACCGACGCCGATGACGTGGTCGACGGCGCCGAGCGGGGCACGACTCTCGCGGTTCGTCGGCGACGGAGAGTGCGCGTCGATCGGGTAAAGGGTCAACAGCGCGGTGTCCGGTGCCTGCTCGCGCCTGGCGTTCTTCAGAGCCGCCTCGTTGATCTCCGTCAGCGCACCGAGGTCGAGGTCGACGCCGGCGTCGCGACGGCTCATCAGGGTCTTGATGTCGGCGGCGTCGTTGCCGCTCTCCCCGAGCTTCGCTCGGATAACGCGGTCGACGGCGATCCCGGGGGCGAACTCGTACCGCTTGTCCGGATCGCCGCTGAGCGGGTTTCCGATGACCGCTACGTTCCAGCGCTTGAGCGCACCGCCGCCACCGGATCGCACCCGGCGCTCGACGTAACTGCGCAACAGGCCAGCATCGCATTCCAACGACTTGCTGTGGAAGCGATACTCGTCGAGGAAGTCCAGGACGATGTCGTAGGGCACGCCTCGGAGAACGTGGCGGCCCTGGGAGCCCCTTTCCTCGTGCCGGGCTCCCGCCAGACGCACGGAACGGTCGACGAGGTCGTGGGCGGCCTTTCGGTTGGCCTTCAACCACTCGGCGTCCTGCGTACGGAAGTAACGGGTCTGCACCCGCTGGCCTCCGTACGCCGCGCTCGCCTTCACCGCGTCCCGCATCTTGCCAGCCGCGGTGATGCGGAGTGACGGGTGGGTGCGCATGCGGACGGCGAAGGTCGTCGGTGTCTTGTCCTCAATCATGTACACGTCGATGTCGCGGCGCATCTCCGACTCGACGGTGGCGATGTGCCGGAACCAGTCGCGCATCGAGTCCGTCATCCAGATGCGTGGCAGGTCCGCGTACCCGTCGCGGAATCCGAACCAACGGCCCATCTGCAGCAACGAGTCGTACGTCGATGCGTTCCGCACGAAGTAGCTGACGGCGAGGCCCTCGAGGGTCAGGCCGCGGGACAGGGTGTTGCCGCCCACCGCGATGGCGACCACCGGACCGGCCTCGTAGTCCAACCGCTTCACACTCTTCGAGTTGTCCAGGATGATGCGGCAGTCGTCCACCACGCCGGCCATCAGCGGCAGGAGGGCGTCGAAGGGGACAGGCGTCTCCCCGAGGTCCGGCTCGTTACCGGGGACGCGGGCGACCTCGGCCTCCCAGAGCCGCCTCAACTCATCGAGAAGTTCCCCGTCGGCGGCCTCGAGATACCCGGCCGTCCGCTTACGGAACGCCTCCAAGGGCCCTTCGAAGCTCTCGTGGACCAAGGTGCTCACGCTGGTGTGGATCAGCATCGTGGAGTGGGGAACGCCCGTTCCGCGCACCCGTCGAGCGGCGGTGACGAGCCAGAAGTACAGGACGGCCGTCCTCAAGGCACCGCTGATCTCGGGCACGAACCCCTCAATCTCGTCTCGTCCCGGTCGAACGAGGGGCACCTCCTCGTCGGGGACCGTGCGGATCATGTCGTATCCGTCCGGTACTTCCTGCGGGTCCTCGCCGTCCAACGCGTCACGACCGAACAGGACCTCGGTGCCGAAATGACCGCGCGGCTTCGGCAGGTTGACGACGAAGTCTTCCGGATAGAGGTCCTTGGCGGCGGGGTCGATCAACAGGTTAGCGAAGGGCGTGGCGGTGTAACCGACGTATCCCCCGCGGGGGAACAGGTCGATGATCTCCCGGATCAGGGGATTGGTGCTGCGTGAGGCGACGCTCGCCTGGTCGGCCTCGTCGTCGATGATCAGTGTCGGGCAGTTACGCAGGTAGTCGGGCGCCTTCTCCAACCACGCCTTGAGCTTCCGCAGCCTGGGCACGTTCTTTTTGATCACGCAGAGGACGTGCTGCTGACTCTTGTCACCGAAGAAGGCTGCGGGGTTGCCCGCGGGAGGTTCGAAGTCCCCGACGCGACCGGTGAGCGTGTGCCATTGGTCTATCACCGGCTCCACCAGCTGCCGCTCGAGGCGGAGCTGGGTCTGCAGCCTCAGACCGTTGTGGATACCGGCCAGGACGATGAAGAACTTGTATCCGGCGTCGGCCGCCTTCGCGATGAGCGCGGTGAAGTTGCTGGTCTTGCCCGACTGCACGTACCCGACGACCAGTCCCCTGGTCGAGAAGGCGCTCTCCAGGGGGTGGTCGAGCATCGAAACGACCTTGGTCGACGCGGAGTCGAGGCCGCGCAGGCTGTCCTCGTTCCACGACTGTTTCGCCAACAGGTTCCTGAGAGCGGGCCAGCACCTGTCGTCGTCCTGGGGACCGACGTACCAGGTCTCGCGGTTGTTCCGAACGACGGAACCAGGCTCCCGCTTCTCGCGGACGGCGATGGTCTCCTGCTGATGACGCTCCGCGATG
Organism: Streptomyces sp. NPDC003036; assembly: GCF_040611175.1. Taxonomy (NCBI): domain Bacteria; kingdom Bacillati; phylum Actinomycetota; class Actinomycetes; order Kitasatosporales; family Streptomycetaceae; genus Streptomyces; species Streptomyces sp. NPDC003036. The sequence continues at coordinate 43,160 of NZ_JBEXNO010000018.1, forward strand.
CGCTTGGCGAGCTCGTCAGACATGCCGAAGAGCCTGATCGTCGCCAACGCCTGTTCAGGCGTGTGCGTCTTGATGAGGCGCTTGAACGCCTCATACTGACTATCGAACTCGTTCAATCCCCACCCCTTGGATGCGCGTCGTTCCGCGATCGTGGGGCTGGCGGTCCGGTCGCCGTACGGTGGGCGTCGGTGCCGCCGTCTTGTACGGCCGCGGACATCAGCTAGGCCAAGGCACCCCCACCTCGCGCCCTCCCCAGGGCACGGGCTGACAGCGGGGCACCCCGACGTTGTTGTCGAGTGAAACAAGCTTATATCTGGTCGCTACGCCAGCAGGGTCCCAGCGCAGAAAGAGGACCCACCCGATGACAGCCGCACGAGCACGTTCACCGCTCACGCGGCTGTCGTGAGCCTGCACCGCGGCTTCCGCACGCGGGGCACCCTCGGTGTGCGGGAGTCGTGGAGATCCCTCTGGGCCAGAAGCAGCGGTGCCAGATGCTCGGCGATGGCCCGTCCCAATCCGACGGGCACGGCGTTGCCGATCTGTCGCGCGATCTGGGTCCTGCTCCCACACCACTGGAAGGTCTCGGGGAAGCCTTGCAAGCGGGCCGCTTCCAGATGTGTGATGGGACGGTGCAACCACGGGTGGAGGTAGCGCCCCTTCTCCGGTTTGAAGAATTCCGTACGGATGGTGACCGAGGGCTTGTCTCGATGCAGTCGACCCATGACGTCCGCGGAGCCGGTCTTGTGGTTCTTCCAGCAACGAGAGAGGAGCTCGAAGGGAATGTCGAACCTATTCCCCCCCTCCGGGATGGACCGATAACGCGCCATCGAAATTGGCTTTATGCCATTTCGACTCAGGTGAAGTTCGTCCATGGAGAAAGGACCAGCGACCTTTTGTCCGTTCACGATTTTCCGCCGAGCGGGAAGCTCCGGGGACAACTTGCGCAAGACAAGATCCGAGATCGTCTGCCATACCGTCCGCTGAGGCCCGTCGGCAGGCCCCGGAATCAACCGGGACTGCAGTTCCATATCCGAGATTTCCTCGACACGGCTGGGAGCCCCGGAATCCGAAGGCAACAACAGATCCTTACGGATACCGATTGCAATGGTCCGGAAGCGTCGCTGCGGGACGCCGTGATCGGCGGAGTTGAGAAGGTCATCAAAAATGCGATAGTCGGAGAGAGCCCCCCCAGCAAGCGTTTCACTGATCAGATGTCGAAATTCGGGCGACTTCCTGAATGCGTCGACGTTCTCCATAACAAACACCATCGGCCGGACCGTCGAAACCACTTTCAGGTAGTGACGCCAGAGCTGATTACGCTCATCGTTCGGATCCTGATTACCGAGTCGAGAGAATCCCTGACACGGTGGGCCACCCAACACGATGTCGGCTTCGGGGAGCGCTCCAGGCCGGCCCACCCACTGTGCGATGTCCCCTTGGTGGATGTGTGCCCCGAAGCGTTCGGAGAAGTTCACGGCGTAGGTAGCCGCCGCAGCAGGATCAAGCTCTACGGCGGCGACCGGGCGGTACACCGCCCGGCCCTCATGGAGGGCTTCCACGAAGCCCTGTGTCAGCCCCCCACACCCGGCGAATAGGTCGATCGTCCGTAGCGGCGGGAGATCGGCATCGCCGCTGGCCGCCTTCCGGGAGACGCCGACTTCGGGATGTGGTTGGGTCATTGGCGCACTGTAGCCGGCTGGCCGGCTAAAGGACAACCTTGTGACCTTACAGCTCATCGGTGTTCTACGCCGGCCCTCAATCCGGTCACCCACACGGATCCTTTTTGGCGGAAACCACTACGCTCGAAGCGTGGTCCACGTACACACGGCCGCCAAAACCCCCGCTGTCGCTGAAAAGGGCGGGCGCGCCGCCCCAGTCGAGCATCCTCCGCCCCGTGCCTGGCGTCCCCGGGCCGGGATGACAAGAAGCGACCGTGTACGCGAGCAGGATCGAGCCGCCGGCGGTGCGTCCAAGCGGTTCGTCACCGTCGATGACGGCAACAGGGTGCCGGCCACCGTCGTGCTGACCCCTGTACGGAGGACGGGCCGCGTCATCGCCCGGCTCCAGTGGACGTCCGCCGGGCGAAAGCAGCGACTTCTTCTCGGTGAGGTCCATCACCCCACCCGCAGCGCCAATCTCCGAGCCGCCTGGCGCCTCGCCGAGGAGACCGGGCTCCTGGTGGAGGAGGACGTAAGGGGGTCATGGGCCACATCCGCAGGCACACGGGCCTCCATGCGCTCGAACAGGGGACGGGACACCAAACCCGAGCGCAGGCTACGGTCGGCATTGCATCGGCAGGGGCTGCGCTACAGAGTGTCGGTCAGACCGGTGCCGACTCTTCGCCGAACCGCAGACGTCCTGTTCACCAAGTACAAGGTGGCGGTTTTCGTGGACGGTTGCTACTGGCACGGCTGTCCGGCACACGGTTCGATCCCTTCAAGCAACAGGGATTTCTGGGTCGCGAAGATCGAGGGCAACAAAAGGAGGGACGCGGAGACGGACAGACTCCTGGTGGAACAGGGTTGGTTCGTCGTCCGCGTTTGGGAGCACACGGCGATCGAGGACGCGGTGACGCTCGTGCGGCTAGCGCTCGAAGAGTCGAAGAGCCACTTCAGCCCGCGGGCGATCAGAGGGGACGTCCGTTGATCAGGTCGTCCAAGGCGTCGGCTTCCCTCCGCAGGACGATCCGCCCGTCGCCATCGCTATAGGCGAGGAGGCGTGCGCCGACCGACAGGCCAGCCTCGACGAGGAGCCCCATAGGCAGCTCTACCGAACCGTCCTCGCGCACGACGATCTCAGCCGGTTCTCGGATCATTGAGCCATGATGGCACGTCGCCGTGCCCACGAAAGGGCCGCCAGCGCGTCTTCGGGATTTGACAAGGTCCAAGACGCTCAGGAAGCACACCGAGGCAGTTCGCCTTCGCCACTGCTACCGATTCGTCTCTCGGACCGCTGGCCGAAGCCGGACTCGAGCCGGCCATCTCTTCCCCCTCTTGCGAGGGCGACTTGCCTCATCGCCCTCCGTCGAGCCGGGGACTGGCTGGAGACCGTCGGAAACGCGGTCGCTCATGGTGGGTCCGTAGGACGCCTCGGAGCACGAACTCGCAGCTCACCCCGCGTTGTCAGAGCCGGCCGGCACGATGAAGGTATCAACGGCCTTCACGAAGGGGTGGACGAGCGGTGGACGTTGAGCAGGCGCTCAAGGGGTGGCTCACTCAGGAGCAGTACGAGGCGGCCGTGGCGCCAGAGCGGGAGGTCCTGGCGATCGCCGGCGCTGGTTCGGGCAAGTCGCGGACCCTTGCGGGCCGCGTCGCCCATCTCGTGGCCTCGGGGGCCCCGCCCGAGTCGGTGGTCGCCTTCACCTTCTCCGACAAGGCGGGGGAACAGATCAAGGTCAGGGTCGCGCAGGCTCTCGAGGTATGCGGTCTGGACCCCCACCTGGTCGGCGGCATGTACATCGGCACCATCCACGCCTGGTGCCGTCGGGTACTCGGCGAGATGGACGCGAACTACCGTCAGTTCGACGTGCTGGACGAGATGCGGTATCAGCTCTACCTGATCTCGCGTTACCCGAAGCTGGGGATCGCGTCGCTGAGGGACGCCCACCCCACTTCTGGGGGGTACCGGCACGGGTACTACAAGACCCTGCGGCAGCTCGGTCGGGCTTGGCAGATGATGAACGACGAGCTGCTCGACCCCCGAGAGGTCGCGGCGGAGGACCCGGAACTGGGCGAGGCCCTCGAGCGTCTGCGCAGCCACCTGGAGAAGGACCACTTCATCGACTTCTCGCTGATGCAGCGACTCGTGGTGGAGGCACTCGAGTGTAAGGACCCTGGCGCCGCGCGTGCGCTGGCCTCACTGCGACACGTGCTGGTCGACGAGTACCAGGACGTCAACGTGGTGCAGGAGCGCCTGATCGGCCTTATGCACGCGCATTCACAGACCCTCTTCGTCGTCGGCGACGACGACCAGGCGATCTACGGCTGGCGTGGCGCCGACGTCACGAACATCCTGGAGTTCACCCGCAGATACCCTCGCGCCTCCGAGCACCGGCTGCTCACCAACTTCCGTTCCACTACGGCGATCGTGGAGGCGGCCGGTGACTTCGCCGCCCAGGAGCTCGGTGCCGTCCGCCTGCCGAAGCGCCTCAAGGCTGCCGCCGATCGAGAGCCCCGCGAATTCGCCGTCCAGCACTTCCCGGACCGGCCCTCGGAGGCGGAGTTCGTGGCGGATCGTATCCAGGAACTCCTCGGCACCGAATACGAGGAGTCCGACGGCACCGTCCGAGGGCTGACTCCGGCGGACTTCGCCGTCCTGATGCGGTCGACGGAGACGTCGGAGTCCGACGGTTCCAAGCGTCACAGGGCTTTCGTGGAGGCGCTGAGCGCCCGGGGCATCCCGTACGCGCTGAACGCCGGCAGTCAGCTGTTCGATCGGGCGCAGCCCGCAGCGATCCGCAGCGCTTTCGGCCTGCTTCGTGACGGATCCCCCGACCGTGACGAGGTCGAGCGCCTCTTCCGCTCGGATCTCCTGCTGGCGTTCCCGAAGGCGGACCTGAAGCGGGTGAGGGAGGTCTTCGCCGACTGGGGGCGACGGATCCATGCGCCTGTGGCCCAGGGTGCGCCGCGGCAGCGTCTCTTCCCGCAGGAGCTCCTGCACGAGTTGTTGCACGCCCTCGATGTCGCCGACAGCGGGTTCGACGACGGGGTCATGGCGGACCTCGGCACCTTCAGCCGCATCCTGCAGGACGTCGAGTCGGTCTACGTTTCCATCGACGGAAGCAACCGCTTCGGAGACCTTCTCAACTTCCTGGAGAACGTCGCTGGTGACGGCTACGAGACCGACAATCAGATGGTGAGCCGTCCCGACGCCGTGTCGGTGTCAACGGTGCATCGTGCCAAGGGACTCGAGTTCCCCGTCGTGTTCGTGGTGGACGTGGAGGCCAACCGGTTCCCGGCCAAGCGGCGGAGCTACGACGGGTGGATGCCCACAATCCTCATCCAGCAGGCCCTCGACAACGGTTCCTATCAGACCGGGGATGCGGACCAGGCGCGCCTGTTCTATACGGCCATCACTCGGGCCGAGCGCTACCTGTACGTCACGGGGGCGTCGATGCTTCCCGGTGGCAAGCGGGTGTCCCGCGTCTCGCGCTTCGCGGCCCGCTTGTCCCACCCCGAGATCAGACGCGACCTGCTTGACCCCGGCGCTCCGCCCTGCGTGACGCCGCCCTCGACCACTCCGCGCCGCCGGGGAGACGAATCGGTCCTACCCACTACTTACTCCCAGATCCGCTCCTACATGCGGTGCCCGTACTCGTACAAGCTGGGCGAGGTCAACGGCTTCTCTCCCGCCATCCCGGAGCTCTTCGGGTTCGGCCGGGCCGTGCACGCCGCCGTGGGCAAGCTCCATGAGATCTACAAGGATTGCCCGCCGACGCCTGAAGCCGCCCGTGCCGTCGCCGAGGACCTTTTCCACCTGAAGCACGTCGCGCCCAGCACCGACCCGGTCAACCGCCCGGGCGCCTACGAGCGGGCGAAGCAGAAGTCTTCGGACGTCGTCGCCGGCTACGCCGCCGAGTACGGGCAGGACTTCGAACGTCGGCGCCAGGTCGAGCTGCCTTTCGAGGTGCCGATCGAGGGAGCCGTCATCTCGGGCGCGATCGATCTGCTCCTCTGTGTCGACGAGGCGGAGGAGATCCAGGACGCCAAGGTGATCGACTTCAAGACGATGGAAGGCGGCGACGACCCGGTCCAGAACGAGGACCTGCACTGGGAGGACCTGTCCCTCCAGGTACAGCTCTATGGCCGGGGGGCCGAAGTCGTCCGAGGCATGAACGCGCGCACGGGCGCCGTACACCTCCTCAAGGACGGCAAGCGCGTCGACGTTCCCGTCGACGTCGACGCTATGAGGGACGCGGTCACCAACGTCGAATGGGCCGTCGAGCGGATCGTCGAAGGCGACTTCCCGCGGCGCGGTTCGGCAGGCAAGTGCGCCGGCTGCGACTTCAGGCGGCTGTGCTCCCAGAAGGTCGAGCCGTTCGCCACCGACGTCGAGCCGCCCGCCCTCCACTTGCCGGACGGGAACGGCGGGAAGAGGTTCCTGCAGATCGCTGCGTTCTCCCGTACGGGGCCTGGGAAGTGAATCGCCAGCCACCGCTGCCGGACACGCGCTCACGTCCGGCAGCGGTGGCTGCACCGTTCCCATCGGGCGCGGCACTTTAACCGGCTTCGCAGGGCGGCGTGAACTACTGAAGCGGCCGAGACCGCGTGAATGCAGTGGCGATTGGGATCACCCGCTTCGGCGCACGAATCTTTCCGTCACGATCACCGAAAGTCTATTGTTCGAAGTGCGGGAGGTAGTACGGCTCGGTATGGGATCAGACCGAGACGGCGCTGTTTGACAGTCGCCGCCATCGTGATGTGGGCCCGTGCCGGCACACCGGCGGGGACCCGGACGATGAGGGCGAGCGACTCGTCGCCGACCAACGGCGTGCCGGAGGTGGCGCTGAACCGCCACTCAGGGTCGCTGTCGCGTTCTCCCATGCCGACTACGAACAGTTCCTCACGGCCGCCCTGTTCCGGTGCGTATTCGACACCGGCCTCCACGAGCATGAGCTTGGCTGTCAACTTCAGTTGGACGGAGGTCGAGACAGGGGCAGCTCGCTTCTTCGGCGAGATGGACCATGCGATCGGCTGCCGATCGGCCGGCTCGTCGGGAGCCTCCAGCCGGATACCGATGCCCGCATCCACGAAGGGGGACCCGTCATGAGCAGGGCGGAACGAACAAACCAGGCTGAGGAGCAGGTAGTCGTACTGGCCGACCTGTGACTCCAGGAAATCTTGCCAGCCCCCGTCGCCCTCGGCGGCCTGCGCGGCGGTGAGGGGACGCACGACGGGGGTACCCAACGAAACCCGTCCCGTCAGAGGGGGCAAGGGGGTGGGCGTCCGAAGGAGGAGCGTCGGCACAAGGTCAACGTCGTAGGTCGGCGCTGCCGCTTCGGTCGTCTGATCGGGGGGCGTCATGCGGTGGCTCCATTGGGGGAATCGGTGGTCCTGCGCCAATCCCCGATGAAGCAAAAGGCTCCCCAGTCACGGTAGGCGGGGTGGCGGGCACGAGTCATGGACTGGGCGGTGCGGAACGCGGTGCGCCGGTCCGGGTCGGTGGCGAGCTGTTCGTACAACGTGCTGAAGAATTCTGTGGCCACGTCCGGAGCCACTGGCCAGAGACACCCGACTATGGCGGTGGCACCGGCTGAGAGGAAAGCAGCGGGTAGGCCGTGCAGGTTGTCGTTTATGTCGAAGCGGCCAAGAGCCGACTCGCATGCGCTCATGGTGACGAGCTCGACGCCGCGCAGGTCGGTTTTGAGAATGTCGTGGGCGAAGACCCGGCCATCATCGCCGGTCTCCGGATCCGGCGCCAGGTACAGGCACTGGTACCAGGGTGCCCACTCGTTGTGCGACCCGTGGGCCGCCACATGGACGTAGCGGGCTCCGGGTAGGGCTTCGAGGAAACGGCGCGGGGTGGCGGCCGCCCCCAGAACAGGGTCGGCATCCCCCATCGAAGCGGCGACTCGTGCGGTGTGCCCCTCTAAGGATTCGGTGCCGCCGCTGTCGAACGCGAAGGCGGCCAGCGCCTGGCGCGGTGCGGGTGGTGCGGGCCGGTCCGGACGACTGAGGAAGGAGAGGCTGGGCACCTGGGTGACGGTCCAGTCGTCTGCCAGCGGGCGGCCGTCGGCGGAGAGAAGGTGAAACGGAAGGTAGTGGAGCGGGCCGTTCGGCCAGACACAGAGATGGGTCTTGCCCTGGGTGAGCCAGGAGGGCAGGGATTCAGTGAATCCGGCCAAATACGAGCCAGAATCATCGGCGAGGAACTGTTGGGCGATGCGGGTTACGTTGCGGTGCAGTGGGTCGACGGTGATCTCACGTCGCAGTGCCGCGATCTGAATCGCTGCGGGCGACACGTTGAGAGAGTGGCCAGCCTTCCACACTCGGGTCAACCCGCCATCGATGTCCGGAAACATCATCGTGCGATGAGCGAACCCCTCGTGGGTCACCGCGAGACCCTGCAGGGCCATGATGGGGTTGACCGATTCCTGGTGGTGAACCTGGCTGAGGAAGAGCGAGAGCAACACCGTCTCCTCGGGCAGCAGGGTCTGGATTTCGTCGAGCTCTAGCAGCGGGAGCCGTGTCGGCTCCCGGGCTGTGCGCAGTTCTCGGCTGATCCGGCGATCGGCGGCACGCTGCAGGTTGCGCACCTCGGCCTCGGCGCCACTGTCAGGTTCCGCCTCGCCGGAACCCAGGTAGAAGAGCATGGCTGTCTCAGCCCCACCGGGGAGTTCGAAGTCGGGGAGCGGGTCGGGTAGCCCTGCTTCGGCAAGTCGTGCGTGGCGGAGCATCCGATCCAGACCTGTGGAGAACTCCAGTGGGCCCGGGTGCTCCGTCACAATGGTGAAGTCCATGCCCTTTGCGGCCTGGTGCACTCTCGAAATCGCCGAGAGATCGACGGTATCGCCGGTCAGCTTGTAGGTCAGCGACTGGTAGAGGTCACGCAGTTTCCAGTCCACCGTCTCGTCCGTGCCATGCCGCAGGAACACGGATGCCGGGATCAGCGCGTGAGCTGCCCGGATCGCTGACAGCCCCTCGCAGGCATGTGCGCACTCCAGCCCGGCGTCAAGGGCCGCCAGCGCGAGATCGATCTGTTGGCACGCTCCGAGATGGAATACGGCCGAGGCAAAGTTACGGGCGGCAAGCTCCGGTTCATGCTCGGCCTCGGCACGCACGCCTAGATCATGGGCGAGTACGGCGTCGAGATAGTGAAAAGCGTCGTTGTGCTGCCAGAACAGCTCGGGGTCTAGCTGCCGTGCCTCTTCGATGAGGTCGCGACCGATCTCACCGGTCTCCGCGGAGTTGGCATGGGCTGCGAGATGAACGAGTGTCGCCGCGCGTTCTGCGGCGGACCACCCTTCGGCTTCTGCGAGAGCCCGCACTTGGCCGGCGACTGTGTCCACAGGCGCCGATTCCGGGTAGCACGCCAGCCGGTCGTCGGCGAGGCAGTGCACCTCACTCGCCCAGCGTAGTCGGCGGTGGGAGTCTCGTGCGAGATTAGGCAGCTCGCGGTCGGCCGCCTCGAGAAGCTGGGCCTGGAGGTCGAGGCGGTGGGCTTCAGCGGCGAGGGTGAGTGCCTCCGCGAAGACACAGGATGCCTCGTGCTCCCCCTGCCGCGCCCGGATGACCGAGAGGGGCACAGGGAGCAAGCCGAGTGGGGCGTCTGGCAGGGCCAGTTCGCCGAACCGGTACAGGATGCGGAGTACGTATAGACGGCTCAGCGGATCGCGCCGTGGGTCCAGGACATCGAACGCCTTTCGGGCGGCAAGCAGGATCTCTCGGTCGTAGGACTGCTGCCGCACCCCGGCGAGGAAGGACAGTGCCTCGGCCAGAGACCTGAGGACTCGCCCCAGCGCATGACCCGACGACAGGGCCGCGGCATCCCGGAGGTACCTGACCGCCGCCTCTGCCGCTTCCGCAGCGGGTGGCATGTCGGGACCTGCGGTGTGGGGGGAGTCGTCCGGGTGGAGGGACCGGTACCGGATCTGACGGTCCTGCCAGAGGCTGAGCGCGCTGCTGAAGGTCAGCCCCGGAAGTTCGCCGAAGTATGGGCTGAGGTGTAGCAGCCCGGCGGCGAAGAGGGTCTCGGCGAGCTCATCGGTTTTGTTGTGTTCGCGCAGTACTTCGATCTGGGCCCGGACGACGTCGTGGGCGCGGCGGAACAGTATTCCGTCGGGACGTCTGACCAGGCTCAGACGCGCGGCTTCGACATACGCGTCGGCCGCCTGCCACCAAGGGCTCTCAGGCCCTGTTCCCCAACGCGCGGTTGCGGCCTCCAGCGCAAGGGTGAGTGTGGGAACAGCGTCCTCCGGCGCCCCGGAGCCCACGAGGCCCATGGCGCCGGTCACAACGGAGCCGACTGCCTCCTTCGAGAGCGGGAAGGCCGGGGCGACGACACGCTGGACCGCTTCGTCCTCCGGAATGACCCGTGCGACGATCTTAAAACCGAGTTCGGCGAGGTCTCTTGCTTGGTGCTCGCTGTCCGGTGCAAGCGGTGCAGCCGCCTCCTCCTTCTCTCTTTCCTGCTCTTCCTCGGGGTCCAGAACCGTATGCTCGAGGAGCAGGCCCATTACCCTGCATAGGTTTATGCGGTTCTCCGACTCGCGTCCCGAAGCCGTATCAAGATCGACGGCCATGCGCAGCCACGGGACTGCTTCTTGCAGCAGAGCGACGGCTTCCAGTAAAGGCTCGCGCTCAGCGCGGCGGCCGAGGGTTACGCCAATGCTTGCCGCCGCGTCCGCCTGCTCGGCAGAGCCTTCCGGGGCCTCGGCGAACGCCGTGCGCGCCGCGGACTCGGCCGCAGCGAGATCGGCGAGGTCGGCGGAGAGCCCGAGTCGCTGCAGGTGGACGCTTGCCAGGGCCAATCGGCGACGGGCGCGCAGGGCGGGCGACTCCTCGGAGAGCGCGGCCACGGCAGCGAGCAGTTCGACGGCGGAGTCGATATCGACCATACGGTCGGCGAGCGCGCGGTCGGCGACCGCCGCCCGGTCGCGGAGGGCGATGCCCAGCATAGTGTCGCGGTAGGGGGTGCTGGCGGAATCGTGGAGTAGGGCTACCGCCTCGTCGAGCGCCGACGGATCGCCGCTCTCCTCGGCGTCCTGTAAGAGATCGTTTGCATGGTGGACAGGGTCCTGCCACGGGTTGTGACCGGTTTCCTCAGTGAGCTCGGACCACAGCTCCCGGGGCACGCGTCGGTGATCTACCAGGTACAGCAGGCCGAAGACATGCATAGCCCTGGCGTGGTCGGCGGCCGACAGCGCAACGTCATCATGTGCGAGAGACCGTGCCCAGTGGTACGCGGCGACCGTGTACAGGATGTCGGCGTCCACCGCCCCCCGCTGCTCCAGGGCCTCGCCTGCGGCCGCCATCAGTTCTGCGGCGGCTTTCACCCCTGCGTCGTCGAGTACGACATCCGGCGCCCCGCCGCTATGGAAGGCCCTGACTCTGTCGGCCAGTTCTCTGAGCAGCGCATCCCTCACCCCGTAACCTCCTGAGCGCCCAGGGTAGGCGATCGCTCCATCAACCGCTGGCGCAAGCAAGAGTCAGTGCTGCGTCCGACGCGTTTATAGATCCGCCTGTTTGAACGGACGGCGCAGCATCTGTTGGACCTGGGAGCCATCTGGGAGCCAACCCGCTCCCCGAGCCCCTTCCAGGCCACGCGACACCACTACAGCCCAACGCTTTGATCAGCGCAAATACCAACCGCACTGGCGAGATCAGCAACCGAACCTCGTTCGGGACGAAGAGGTCGTGGGTTCAAATCCCGCCACCCCGACAGCTGAAACACCAGGTCAGGGGCCTGATCCGCGAGAGCGGATCAGGCCCCTGACTGCTTTCTGTCAACGTGAGAGCCGGATTCGGAATCCAGTTCCCGAACATCCCGCTCACAGGCAGCAGCGGGTCCACCATGCGGAGGCAGTCGACACACAGTCGACCGGGACGACTCCGAGCCGTCCACCGAGGGGACACGTCTTGCCAGTGATCAGCGCGGCGCTCCTTGAGATGTCCGGCTGCTCTGATGATTGGTTAGCTACACGGTCGCGTTCTGTCCTTGGGCGCGCTGTGGAGTAACTCGTTCGACTGCGAAGCGAGTTGTCCTTGAGCATCACCGTGTCGAAGCGGTGAGTGCGTCGAAGGGCGGCGTCCACGTCGGCCCCCGCCCCGCAGCCCCCCTCACCCGGTCGGACGCCCCCCGGTCGACGCGCAGCCCCACCCCCCGCACGCTCGGAGGGGAATCACCGGACAGAGAGGGGCGGCCATGAGCAGCCAGGCCGGCGGCGGGCATGGTGGCGGGGGGACCGAGCAGCATGCGTATGCGCATCACGCCGGGCCGCCGGGCGGGGGGCGGGGGTCGCAGCGGAGTGGGTGGGGGTCCGCTGGGGCGATGTTCGCTGGGGTGTTGCTGCTGGTGGAGGGGGTGCTCGGGATGTTGCAGGGCATCGCGGGTATCGCCGAGGACGATGTGTACGGGCGGATCGGCGAGTACGTCTTCGAGTTCAGCGTCAGCGCGTGGGGGTGGATCCACCTGGTCCTCGGGATCCTCGTAGCCCTCATCGGGGCCGGGATCCTCAGCGGGGCGACGTGGGCCAAGGCGAGCGGTGTCGCGCTCGCCTCGCTCGCCGTGATCGCGAACTTCGTCTGGTTGCCCTACCAGCCCGTCTGGGCGGTGATCTCGATCGCGATCGGCGTCTTCGTCATCTGGGCGCTGTGCGCGGAGGACACCCCGCCCGCCGTGCGCTGACCTCCGGGCGCCATGTCCCCGGGCCCGTGGCGTCGGGTTGGATAGGGGCATGACGGATGCACACGCCACGCCCGACTGGGAGCTGCGGTTCCGCGCCCCGCGCGTCTCCCTGCCCGACTGGGCCGAGGACGCCCCCGACCGCGCGCTGTTCACGTCGAACGCGACCGGCACGTACGAGCTGTACGCCTGGGACCGCGCGACCGGAGCGCAGCGGCAGGTCACGGACCGGCCGAACGGTACGACCGACGGCGTGCTGTCGCCGGACGGCGCATGGATCTGGTGGTTCGCCGACACCGACGGCGACGAGTTCGGGCGCTGGATGCGCCAGCCGTTCGGGGGCGGCGACGACGAGCCGGCCGCGCCGGGGCTGGCGGCGTCGTACCCGGCGGGCCTGGCGATCGGGCGGGACGGGACGGCGGTGATCGGGTGCTCCACGGACGAGGAGGGCTCGACGATCCACGTCGTACGGCCCGGGCGGCCGCCCGTGGAGATCTACCGGCACCGGGAGTCCGCCGGGATCGGCGACCTGTCCCACGACGGGACGCTGCTCGCGATCGAGCACACCGAGCACGGCGACGCCATGCACGCGGCGCTGCGGGTGGTCCGGCTGGACGGCGCGGTCGTGGCGGAGCTGGACGACACCAAGGGCGGCACGGAGGAGCTCGGGCTCGCGGTGCTGGGCTTCGCGCCGGTGGAGGGGGACACCCGGCTGCTGGTGGGGCACCAGCGGCGCGGGCGCTGGGAGCCGATGCTGTGGGACGTGGCCACCGGGACCGAGACGGAGCTGGGGCTCGACCTGCCCGGCGACGTATCGGCGGAGTGGTATCCGGACGGGTCCGGGCTGCTGATCGTGCACGGTTTCGAGGCGCGCAGCGACCTGTGGCGGTACGAGATCGCCACGCGCGAGCTGGTGCGGGTGGGGACTCCCGCGGGGTCGGTGTCCAGCGCGACGGCACGGCCGGACGGGACCGTGGAGTACCTGTGGTCGTCCGCCGAGCGGCCACCGGTGGTGCGGTCCACCGCGGGCGGCGTCGTGCTGGAACCCCCGGGCGCGAAGGCGCCCGCGTCGGTGCCCGTGGAGGACGTGTGGGTGGACGGCCCCGGCGGCCGCGTCCACGCGCTCGTGCAGCGCCCCGCGGGTGCCGACGGCCCGCTGCCGACGGTGTTCGAGGTCCACGGCGGCCCCGCGTGGCACGACAGCGACGCGTTCGCCGCGGCGCCCGCCGCCTGGGTGGACCACGGGTACGCGGTCGTACGGGTCAACTACCGGGGCTCGACCGGCTACGGCCGCGCGTGGACGGACGCGCTCAAGCACCGCATCGGGCTGATCGAGCTGGAGGACATCGCGGCGGTACGGGAGTGGGCGGTGGCCTCCGGCCTCGCCGACCCCGCGAAGCTGGTGCTGGCGGGCGGCTCGTGGGGCGGGTACCTGACGCTGCTCGGGCTCGGTACGCAGCCGGAGGCGTGGGCACTGGGCCTGGCCGCCGTGCCGGTGGCGGATTACGTCACGGCGTACGAGGACGAGATGGAGGCGCTGAAGGCGCTGGACCGCACGCTGTTCGGCGGGTCTCCGGAGGAGGTGCCGGAGCGGTACCGGGTGTCGTCGCCGCTGACGTACGTGGACGAGGTCAGGGCGCCGGTCTATATCTCGGCGGGTGTCAACGACCCGCGCTGCCCGATCCGGCAGATCGACAACTACGTCGACCGGCTCGCGGCGCGGGGCGCGGTGCACGAGGTGTACCGGTACGACGCCGGGCACGGCTCGCTGGTGGTGGAGGAGCGGATCAAGCAGGTGCGGCTGGAGCTGGACTTCGCCGCCAGGCACCTGGGGACGCCTGCGCCGGGGACCCCGGCGCCGGGGAAGTGACGGGGTTTCCGTACCGTGGAGGGGTGTACCGGTTCCTGACGACACCCCGCTGGTGGGGGATCAACGTCTTCGTCCTGCTGGCGATCCCCTTCTGCATCTTCATGGGGACCTGGCAGCTCGGCAGGTTCGAGGACCGCGTCGAGTCCCACCAGGAGGCGGAGCGGCGGCCCGACCCGGGCGCGGCGGCGCAGGCCGCCGAGCCGCTGGACGAGCTGCTGCCGGTCACCAAGGAGACGTCGGGCCGCCAGGCGACGGCGACCGGGCGGTACGGGCCGCAGTTCCTGGTGCCGGGGCGCGAGCTGGACGGCCGCACCGGTGCGTACGTGCTGACGCTGCTGCGTACGGACGGCGGCAAGACGCTGCCGGTGGTACGCGGCTGGCTCCCCGAGGGGCGCGAGGCCCCGGCGCCGCCGGCCGGCGAGGTCACGGTGACAGGGGCGCTCCAGGCGTCGGAGAACACCGGCACCAAGGGCGTGCACGCGGCGGGCGGGCTGCCGGCGGGGCAGATCGGCATGATCAGCGCGGCGTCGCTGGTGAACCTGGTGCCGGACGACGTGTACGACGCGTGGGTCACGCTCACCACGTCGCCGTCGGGTCTGAAGCCGGTGCCGGCGACGGCGGCGCAGGGCAGCGGGCTGGACCTGAAGGCGTTCCAGAACCTGGGCTACACGGGCGAGTGGTTCGCCTTCGTGGGCTTCGTGCTCTTCATGTGGTTCCGCCTGTTCCGCCGCGAGGCGGAGGCGGCGCGGGACGCGGCCCTCGGCCTCGCCCCGGAGGACCAGGCCGCCGCCCCGCAAGCCCCGGAGAACCAGGCCCCGCAGGCCTCCGCGACGCGGGGCTGAGGCACCGGGCCCGGCGAGACCCGCCCCCGAGGAGCTGCTACTCCGCGCCCAGCGGCGCTGTGTAGTACACCGTGCCCGCGCAGGCCTTCGGGATCGTGGTCTCCGCGGTCGGGGAGCCCGCGGCCGGGGTGTGGGTGATCGTGACGCTGCCGTCCGCCGGGGTGCCCTCCTCCGTGGCGAGCTGGGGCTGCGTGCCCTCCGGGGCCGTGCCGGTCGAGCCGGTCGAGGCCGTGCCGCCGTCGGCCGAGGGGCTCGGGTCCGGGGACGGGTCGCCGCCCGGCGTCGTCGTCGGGCACGTCTCGCTCGGCACCCAGGCGAACCTGACCTCGTACGCCCCCGAGGGCTTCAGCAGCAGCGCGCCGTCCGCCGTGCCCGGGGCGTCCGGGAGGCCCGTCGCCGCGTCGCCCGGCGTGTGGCGGGCGCGCGTGACCTTCGCGCTGTCGGCCGCGCCGCTCGTCCGGACGCCGATGGTGCCGTCGCCCGCGATCGCGCAGTCGGCGCCGGAGACGTTGGCGATGCGGAAGGTGCCGTACACCTTGCCCTCCGCGTCCGGCTCCCCGGCCTGCGCCGTGGTCACGGCCAGCTGGTCCGCCGCGCACACCGGTGTGCTCGGCGGCACGGGGCGGGTCGGGTCGGCCACGCTGCCGCCGACCGTGCCGTCCGAGGCGCCGGAGACGGACTCCGGCGGCTTCTGGGCGTCGCCTCGGCCGCTGCCTCCGGGCCCGCCCGGGCCCTCGCCGCCGCCCGTGACACCGCCGCCGGGGCCGGCTTCGCCGCCCTCGCCGCCGGTCTCCTCGCCCGTGCCGCCCTGGACCTGCTCGCCGTGCCCGGCGTTGACCGGGCGGTCGTCGGAGGTGCCGCCGGAGCCCGCGACGTGCACGAACGCGGGCACCGCCGTACCGAACAGCAGCGCCGCGGCCGCCATGCCGACGAGGGCCTGCCGCTTGCGGGCCCGCCGCGCCGGCACGGCCTTGCGCAGGTGGTCGAGGGCGCCGTCGGAGGGCCGCAGGTCCTCCACCGCGCCCTGGAGCATCCGGCGCAGGGCCAGTTCGTCGTCCTCGAACGCGTCGGCGCCGAATGCGTCCGCGCCGGAAGCTTCCAGACCGTCCAGGCGGTCGCCGTCGTTCACAATTCCGTTCCCAGTCCGGTGGTCGTTCACGTGCAACGGTCCGTCCGGCCCGTACAGCTCGAACCCGTCCTCGCCCTTGGCGTCCGGGCCCTTGTGCCGCTCGCTCATGCGTTGGCCTCCATGGCGACGCGCAGCGCCGCGATGCCACGTGAGCCGTACGCCTTCACCGACCCGAGCGATATGCCCAGGGTCTCGGCGACCTGCGCCTCCGTCATGTCCGCGAAGTACCGCAGCACCAGCACCTCGCGCTGTCGACGCTGGAGCCCGCGCATCGCCTTGATCAGCGCGTCGCGCTCCAGCTGGTCGTACGCGCCCTCCTCGGCGCTCGCCATGTCCGGCATCGGCTTGGAGAGCAGCTTCAGCCCGAGTATGCGGCGGCGCAGGGCGGACCGGGACAGGTTGACCACGGTCTGCCGCAGGTACGCGAGGGTCTTCTCGGGGTCGCGGACGCGCCGGCGGGCCGAGTGGACGCGGATGAACGCCTCCTGCACGACGTCCTCGCACGAGGCCGTGTCGTCCAGCAGCAGCGCGGCGAGACCCAGCAGCGACCGGTAGTGGGCGCGGTAGGTCTCGGTGAGGTGGTCGACGGTCGTCCCGGCCGCCGCGGTCGCGGCCGCGGCCGTGTTCGCGGCGGCACCCGGCACGCCGACGGTGTCGGCGGCCTCGGAGGCGCCGCGCGGGGACGGTATGCGGGTGGTACGCCTAGCAGCGGGCATCGGCGCGATCACCGGCATGCCGCCGGGCGAACGGCGCTGACGGGGCCGCCGGAGCGGCTGCGCCGGCCCGCCGCCGGGGCGCGGCGGGGCCACGGCCGCGCCGCGGAGCGGGACCACCGCTGTGATGTCGAGTACCTGTGCCACGCCTGTTGGACACGCTTCCCCCCGTCAGGGTTGTACGCGCACGTCACCGGTTTTGACCGTGCGAACGGTGCGTCGATTACCCTCATGCGTACTCGCTCTTCCCCTTTTGCCCGTTTCGCGCGGCAGCGCTTAAGGGGCGACCGCGTAGACGCTTCCCGCCCGACCACCGGTTGCAGCAAGGGGGACAAGCATCGTCGAACATGCCATCGCCCCAGTTCAAGCGGTACGGTCCGAAGACTTGCTCACAGGGCGTTCACAGATCCTATAAAGGCCGGTGGTCAGTCCACCGACAATTCCGCGGCGATGACCTCCGCCACCTGCGCGGTGTTCAGCGCGGCCCCCTTGCGGAGGTTGTCGCCGCACACGAACAGCTCCAGGGCCCGCGGGTCGTCCAGGGACCGCCGTACCCGCCCCACCCACGTGGGATCGGTCCCCACGACGTCGGCGGGGGTCGGGAAGTCCCCGGCGGCCGGATCGTCGTACAGCACCACGCCCGGCGAGGTGGCGAGGATCTCGTGCGCCCGGGCTACTGTCACCTCGCGCTCGAAGCGCGCGTGGACGGAGACGGAGTGCGTGGTCACGACGGGCACGCGCACGCAGGTGGCCGTCACCCGCAGCTCCGGCAGGTCGAGGATCTTGCGGGTCTCGCCGCGCAGGCGCAGCTCCTCGGAGGACCAGCCGCCCTCCTGGAGCGAACCGGTCCAGGGCACCACGTTGAGCGCGAGCGGGGCGGGGAAGGGCCCGGTGTCGTCGCCGACGGCCCGGCGTACGTCTCCGGGGGCGGTCCCCAGCTCCGCGCCGGCGACCCGCACCGTCTGCGCGCGCAGCGTCTCGACGCCCGCGTGCCCGGCGCCGCTGGCGGCCTGGTAGGTGGAGACGACGAGCTCGTCGACGCCGAACTCGGCGTGCAGCGCGCCCACCGCCACGATCAGCGCCAGCGTGGTGTCGCCGGGGCAGGCGACGATCCCGCGCGGCCGCGAGCGGACGCAGTGCGCGTTGATCTCGGGGACCACCAGCGGCACGTCCGGGTCCGCCCGGAAGGCCGGCGAGGCGTCCACCACGACCGCGCCCTTGGCCGCGGCGACCGGCGCCCACTGGGCGGCGACCTCCTCCGGCGCCAGGAACAGCGCCACGTCGACGCCGTCCAGCGCCTCGTCGCCGAGCGCGAGCACCTCGGTCTCCGCCCCGCGCACGGCCAGCTTGCGGCCGGCCGAGCGGGGGGAGGCGACCAGGCGGATGTCGCCCCAGACGTCCGCGTGCTGCGACAGGATCTGGAGCATGACGGCGCCGGCGGCCCCGGTCGCTCCCACGACCGCGAGCGCCGGCTTGCGGGGCGTCATCGCGCCGTCACCACGCGGTCACCCGCGCCGTCACCGCGCCGCCAGGACCGTCACCGGCCCGTGCCTCCGTAGACGACGGCCTCGTCGGAGTCGCTGTCCAGCCCGAAGGCGGTGTGGACGGCGCGGACGGCTTCGTTGACGTCGTCGGCGCGGGTCACGACCGAGATGCGGATCTCGGACGTCGAGATCAGCTCGATGTTCACGCCCGCGTCGGACAGCGCCTCGAAGAAGCCGGCCGTGACGCCCGGGTTGGTCTTCATGCCCGCGCCGACGAGCGAGATCTTGGCGATCTGGTCGTCGTAGCGCAGCGAGTCGAAGCCGATGACGTCCTTGCGCTTCTCCAGGGCGTCGATGGCCTTGCGGCCCTCCGCCTTCGGCAGCGTGAAGGAGATGTCGGTCAGCCCCGTCGACGCGGCGGAGACGTTCTGCACCACCATGTCGATGTTGATCTCGTTGTCCGCGATGGTGCGGAAGATCGCGGCGGCCTCGCCCGGCTTGTCCGGCACCCCGACGACGGTGATCTTCGCCTCGGACGTGTCGTGGGCGACACCGGAGATGATGGCCTGCTCCACCTTGCGGTCCCCTCGCGGTTCGTTGCTGACCCACGTGCCCTGGAGGCCCGAGAAGGACGACCGGACGTGGATCGGGATGTTGTAACGGCGTGCGTACTCGACGCAGCGGTGCAGCAGCACCTTGGAGCCGGAGCTGGCGAGCTCCAGCATGTCCTCGAAGGAGATCCAGTCGATCTTCCGGGCCTTCTTCACGACCCGGGGGTCGGCGGTGAAGACCCCGTCGACGTCGGTGTAGATCTCGCACACCTCGGCGTCCAGCGCCGCGGCGAGCGCGACGGCGGTCGTGTCCGACCCGCCGCGGCCGAGGGTGGTGATGTCCTTCTTGTCCTGGGACACGCCCTGGAAGCCTGCGACGATGGCGATGTTGCCCTCGTCCAGCGCCGTACGGATCCGGCCCGGCGTGACATCGATGATGCGCGCCTTGTTGTGGACCGAGTCGGTGATGACGCCCGCCTGGCTGCCGGTGAACGACTGGGCCTCGTGGCCCAGGTTTTTGATCGCCATGGCCAGCAGGGCCATGGAGATGCGCTCTCCGGCGGTCAGCAGCATGTCGAACTCACGCCCGGCAGGGATCGGAGATACCTGCTCGGCGAGATCGATCAACTCGTCCGTCGTGTCGCCCATCGCCGAAACCACGACGACCACCTGGTGGCCGTTCTTCTTGGCATCGACGATTCGCTTGGCGACGCGCTTGATGCCCTCGGCATCGGCAACGGAGGAGCCTCCGTACTTCTGCACGACAAGGCCCACGTGCGCTCCTCGCTCAGTCCGTTTGCGGTCAGCTCAGTCTAACGAGCGGCCGGGATTCGCCCCTCCGATATCACATGGTGAGATGTCCCGCTCATCTTGCGATCGCACCCGGGGACGGCCCCACAGCCGCTCGGGCTGGCACCTGCCCCTCCCGAGCGGCCGTACGCGCAATGTGGGGCGGGTCACGCGGAGGGTACGTACGCGAGGCCGTGCGCTCCCGGTTCGCCGGACCTGCCCACCTCCAGCGTCGCGACGGCCGTCCGGCGACGAGGAGATCGTCAGCGGGAAAGCGCCCACCTCAAAGCCGCGCGCGCTCCTCGAAGCCCTCGTACACGTGCAGCAGCCCCGGGACCTGGGCGCCCAGCGCCGATCCGCCCGCCGTCACGCGCAGCTCGCCCGCGAGGACCAGCCCGGTGGAGGTGGGGTGCACCGGGAAGACGAGCCCCTCGGTCGGCAGCGTGCGGACGACGGCACCGGTCGACGTGTCGATGACGCGGACTCCGGCGGCCCGGTCGACGAGGCGCTCGCCGCACGCGGCCTGCGGAGCCGGGTCGTCGCCACCGTCCCGAGCTGGACCGCCGCGCTCCACCTGTGCCGCGAGACCGACTGGTGTGCCTGGCCCCCGCCGGGGCCGCCGACGCCTTCGGCCTGCACACGTTCGAGGGCCCGCAGGGCCGTCCGCCGGACTACTTGCTGGTGTGCAGGCCCAGCGGGCCCGCGATCTCCCGGGCCATCACCCGGCCCGCCTCCTCCGCGAGGGCGTCCTCGGCCAGGTCCTCGTCGGTGTCGAGCCCGTCGAGCTCCTCCAGCGGCTGGTCCAGGCGCACGTGGGAGACGAGCGACTGGAGGGCGCGCAGGGTCGCCGAGGCCATCGGGCCCCAGTTGGAGAAGTACGAGAACTGCCACCACCACAGCGCCTCGGTGGTGCGGCCCGCGCGGTAGTGGGCGAGCCCGTGGCGCAGGTCCATGATGATGGCGGCGAGGTTGTCGGAGATCCGGAACGGCACGGGCGCCTTGCGGGGCTCGTACGGGTCGAAGACCTCCGAGAAGACGTCCACCGGGTCCAGCATCGTCGCGAACCGCTCGCGCAGCTCGTCCACGTCCATGTCCGGGCCGGCGTCCGGTTCGTACCGCTCGTCGGGGACGATGTCCTCGTGGGCGCCCAGACGGCCGCCGGCGAGCAGCAGCTGGGAGACCTCCAGGAGCAGGAAGGGCACCGCGCTGTCGGGTTCGTCGCCCTTGGCCACTTCCGTGGTGGCGACGATGAAGGACTCGATCGAGTCGGCGATCTGGACCGCGAAGCTGTCCGGGTCCAGCGTGTGCGCGTGGAGAGTGGCGTCAGACATCGAGGAGTCGTCTCCCTTCGAACGCTCGCCCGAGCGTGACTTCGTCGGCGTATTCCAGGTCTCCGCCAACGGGCAGCCCGCTGGCGAGGCGCGTGACCTTCAGGCCCATGGGTTTGACCATCCGCGCCAGGTACGTCGCGGTGGCCTCCCCTTCCAGGTTGGGGTCGGTCGCCAGGATCAGCTCGGTGACCGTGCCGTCGGCGAGTCGCGCCAGCAGCTCCCGGATCCTCAGGTCGTCCGGCCCGACGCCCTCGATCGGGCTGATCGCACCGCCGAGGACGTGGTACCGCCCACGGAACTCGCGCGTCCGCTCGATCGCGACGACGTCCTTGGGCTCCTCCACCACGCAGATGACGGCGTCGTCCCGGCGCGGGTCGCGGCAGATGCCGCACCGCTCCTCCTGGGCGACGTTGCCGCACACCGCGCAGAACCGCACCTTCTCCTTGACCTCGAGCAGGGCGTGGGCGAGCCGGCGTACGTCGGTGGGCTCGGCCTGGAGGATGTGGAAGGCGATCCGCTGGGCGCTCTTGGGACCGACGCCGGGCAGTCTGCCCAGTTCGTCGATGAGGTCCTGAACCACGCCTTCGTACACGGAAAGCCTCTCCTGGAGTGCTGTGATGCTTACGGTAGTTGCTGGACGGACGACTTAGAAGGGCGGGCCTAGAAGGGCAGGCCCGGCATGCCGCCGAGGCCCTGGGCCAGCGGCCCGAGCTTGGCCTGCTGGAGCGCCTGCGCGTTCTCGTTCGCGGCCTGGACGGCGGCGACGACGAGGTCGGCGAGGGTCTCGGTGTCCTCCGGGTCGACCGCCTTGGGGTCGATGACCAGGGAGCGCAGCTCGCCGGAGCCGGTGACGGTGGCCTTCACCAGACCGCCCCCCGCCTGACCGTCGACCTCGGTGCGCGCCAGCTCCTCCTGGGCGCGGGCGAGGTCCTGCTGCATCTTCTGGGCCTGCTGGAGGATCTGCTGCATGTTGGGCTGGCCGCCACCGGGAATCACGGGCACTCCTGGCATTTCGACGATGAGTATTCGGTATGCCGAGCCTACGTGGTCGCCGGACGGTGCGCCTCATCCATGGGGTGCCACTCCTTCGGGTGAAAAACGGGCGTGCCCGCCACCTGATCAAGACCCTCTTGCGGGCGGAAATACCGGGATTCCAGGCCGTTGACCCCCCATTCGGCGGTAGGAAGAGGGCATGCGCACCCCGCGCACCGTAGGTCACCGCACGTCACGTCATCGATATGTCACGTTGAGCTGTCACGTTGAGCGCAGAGGAGTGCCCCGGTGAGCCAGCCGGAGATGCAGCCCGGGGGC
Source organism: Streptomyces sp. NPDC003036 (assembly GCF_040611175.1). Classification (NCBI taxonomy): domain Bacteria; kingdom Bacillati; phylum Actinomycetota; class Actinomycetes; order Kitasatosporales; family Streptomycetaceae; genus Streptomyces; species Streptomyces sp. NPDC003036. The sequence continues at coordinate 65,522 of NZ_JBEXNO010000018.1, forward strand.
CCCGCCCGGGGGGAGGGCGACAGCCCGGAGGGGTACGGCGGCGATCTGACCGGGCGGCCGTTTCCGCTGGGCGACTGGGGCGAGCCGGCTCAGCGCCTGGACGAGCTGTACCGGTGGGTCGAGACCAACGCGCTCCGCACGGCCGAGTGGTACCTCTCCGACCGCGTCTGGAAGCGCCGCTGCGCGCGGGCCCTGCGCGTCGGTACGGCGCTGGGCGCGGTCGTCGGCGCCGCGCTGCCGCTGCTGGGCCACTGGCAGTGGGGGTACGTCCCCCTGCTGGTCGCGGCGGCGTGCGTGCTCTGCGACCGGTACTTCGGGCTGACGTCGGGCTGGATGCGGGACGTGGCGACGGCACAGGCGGTGCAGCGCCGGCTCCAGGCGCTCCAGTTCGACTGGGCCTCCGAGTCCGTCCGCGAGGTGCTGGGCCCGACGGAGGGCACGGCGAGCGAGGCGGCGGAGCGGTGCCTGGGGGTGCTGCGGCGATTCGCCGAGGACGTGACGGAGCTGGTGCGTACGGAGACGGCGGAGTGGATGGTGGAGTTCCGCTCCGGCTCGGCGCCGCTGGTCCTGCAGTCCACCCTCCCGACCCCGGCCCGGCAGGACGCACCGCCCCTGCCGGGCCGGTTCCCGCTGCCGCCGGGCACCCGCCCGAACATGCCGCGCCAGCGCCCCCCGGAGCCGCGGTAGCCCCCGGGGCGAGCGGAGAGCCGGGGCCGGTCGCTCAGCTGAAGATGATCATCGAGCCCTGCCCCAGGCTCCGCGTCGCCGCCGCGTGCAGCCCGAGCCACACGTGCCGTTCCCGCGCGAAGGGGCTGTCGTCGTACGGAATCGGCCCCGCCGGTTCCTCCAGCGACGTGGGCCGCTCCGGTGGCAGCGGCGCGGCGGGCGGGTTCGCCGGGTCGATGCCGATCGAGGGGGCGACGTACTCCAGCTCCCGCAGCAGCCCCTGGGCCGAGCCGAGCGGCCCGCCGCCCGCGAGCAGCTCGTCGGTGGACAGCGGCGCCGGGAAGTCGACGGGGACGTACGCGCCCGCGTGGTCGTAGTGCCAGACCAGGTGCGACTGCTGGGCCGTCGACTCGAACATCTCCAGCAACTGTTCGTAGTCCCCGCCCAGTTCGTCGACCGGGGTGACGGCGAGCCCGCAGATCTGCAGCAGGTACGCCCGGCGCAGGAAGTGCAGGGCGTCGTAGTCGAACCCGGCGACCGGCGCCACGTCACCCGACAGGCCGGGCATGTAGGCGAAGACGGGCACGGCCGGCAGGCCCGCCTCGCGCAACGCCTTGTCGTAGGCGGCGATCTCTTCCGCGAAGGGGTTGTCGGGGCTGTGGCACAGCACGTCGACGAGCGGGACCAACCACAGGTCACAAGCCAAGGGACACTCGCTCTCCTCACGAAGGGCACGTCAGGACAGTGACGGGCAGGACGGTGACGGCAGGACGGTTCGGGACAGCCACGGAAGCCTAGTTGAGGAGCTTCAGTGCAGGTCCCATACCCACGCACCGGCGATCCGCTCACCAGGTCGCCCCAGAAGCTTGGACACGGTCTCGTAAAGAGCCTCCTGGTTGTACTGCGACGGCAGGACGACCACCCCCGCCCGCCAGTACTCCAGATCCGCCCGGGCCTGCTCCTGCCGGCGCGGGCCGATCGCCGGGACGCGGCCGCTCCAGCGCACCTCCCGCAGGAGGTTGGAGGTGTGGCGCGGCACGGCGCCGTAGATCCCGATCCGGTCGGGCCCGTACGGCCCGTTGAAGTACCCGCCCGGTACCGGGAAGCCGAAGCCGGTCTCGGCCTGCCAGTGCAGCGCGTCCGCGCTGCCCGGGTCCGGCAGCGGCACCGGCACGATCGACTCGCCGGGCCCCAGGTACTGCCGCCAGGCGCCGTACGCGAGGAAGCCGGGCACCGGGGCCCGCTCGCGGACCGGGTACGGCGTGGGCAGGATCGGCAGCAGCGCGAGCGCCACCGCCGCGAGGCCCGCGACCCGGTACGTACGGTTCCGGGAGGCCGCCAGCCGGTCCACGGCGAGGGCCACCAGCATGCCGAGCACCGGTGCGCAGATCATCGCCACGCGCGACTCGATGACCGACTCGAAGAGCGGCTTGTCGGCGAGGAACCGCCACGGCCCGGGGACGATGACGTCGGTGTACGGGATGCGGACGCGCGGGCCGAGGGAGAGCAGCGCCGCGCAGAGCGCCGTGGCGGTCAGCGCCTTCACCAGGGGCCGGCGCCACAGGCGTACGGCGATGGCGAAGGCGAGCGCGACGAGCGGCCAGCCGTAGAAGGCGTTCTGCTCGGTGCGGTTCATGGCGAGCTCGTCCGCCGTGGCCTCGTCGCCGGCGAGCGACCGTCCGGCGAACTCCAGGAAGGCGAGCGGGCCGTTTCCGGCGTTCGAGCCGTGCAGCACGCTGTGGTAGCTCTGCGGGCCGAAGAACTGCCAGTACAGCGGGAAGGCCACCAGCGGCAGGCAGACCGCCAGGGCCACGCCCAGGCCCTTCAGCAGGGGCCGCCACGCCGCCCGTGCCACCTCGCGGTGCGCGAGCGCGTACGCGAGGGCGAAGAGCAGCATGCCGACGGCGGCGAGCAGCAGCGGCTCCTCGCCGAGGAAGATCTGGTACGTCGTGAAGAGCCCGAGCAGCACCCCGTCCCGGACGACCGCCTTCCCCTCGCACAGCCGCAGGGCCCGGTCGATGAGGACCGGCATCATGAAGAGGAGCAGGAAGTTCGGGTGGGCGTTGCCGTGGGAGATCATCGGCGGCGCGAAGGCCGCGAGGGCGGCGCCGGTCGCGGCGGCCCACCGGTTGCGGACGATCCTCCGCGCGAGCAGCCAGTACCAGGAGCAGGCCGTGGCGGCCAGGCCCAGGGTGAGGACGAGGGCCCAGGTGACCGTCGGGCCGAGGGTGAGCGTGACGGGGGTCAGGGGCACGGACAGGCCGAGCATGACCGTGTTGGCCATGAGGTTCACGCCGTCCGGATAGTTCTGGACGGTGGTGAAGAGCGGGTTGCGCAGGTGGGTGACGTTGTCGGCGGTGACCGCGAAGAACCACTCCCACTGGTTCTGGTCCTGACCGGCGTCGGCCAGGTACGCGCGGTCCAGGTCCGCCCACAGTCCCCGGTAGAGGAGGACGGAGGCGAGGACGAAGAGCCCGACCACGGCCAGGTCCGTCCGCCGGACGGAGCGGGCGCGCAGCGTCACGAGTTCGGCCAGCACGCGCGCGTAGTCCAGGGGCGCCACCTTGGAGCCCTCCTGGTGGGACCAGCGCACCGGAACCTCCGCCACCGCCCAGCCGGCCTGCCGGAAGAAGCGCAGGATCTCGACGTCGATCCCCCACCCGTCCAGGCGGGAGTCGGCGAAGGCGGCCCGTGCCTTGTCGCCGTCGAAGAGCTTGAAGCCGCACTGGGTGTCGCGTACGCCGGGTACGGCCACGGCCCGTATGAACCGGTTTCCGAGACGGCCGAGCCATTCGCGCAGGCGGTGCTGGTGGACCTCTATGCGGGAGTCCGGGTGCGCGCGGGAGCCGATCGCGGCGTCCGCGCCCTCGGCGGTGAGCTCCTTGTCGAGCCGGTCCAGCTCCTCGACGGGTGTGGCCAGGTCGGCGTCGGTGACGAGCACGCGGCGCCCGTAGGAGGCGAGGACGCCGCGCCGCAGGGCGTGGCCCTTGCCGCGGTTGTCGAGGCCGGTGATGACGTGGACGCGCGGTTCCTCGGCGGCGAAATCCCGCGCCACGCGCGCGGTGGCGTCCGTCGAGCCGTCGTCGACGACGATGACCTCCCAGTCGCCCCAGCGGCCGGGGTCGGCGCTCAGGTGGGCGCGGATGGCGTCGAGGGTGGGGCGCAGGCGGGCTTCCTCGTTGTACGCCGGGACGACGACGCTGAGGTCGGTCACGGGCGCGCCCGCTCTCGCCCGCCGGGGAGGTCTCGCCCGCCGGGGAGCTCCGGCCCGTCCGCCCCCGCGATGCGCTCCAGGTGGTCGGCCCAGGCCAGCGCGTGCGCGTTGTACGCGTCGATGACGGCCATGACGGCGTCCGGGTCGCCGAGCGTCACCGCGTCCACGAGCTCCTCGTGGCCGCTCCACAGCCAGTCGCACGCCCGCCGGTCGGCGCGCAGGTGGGGCACGGTGAACACCCAGGCCTGCACGCGCAGCCGGTGCAGGAAGTCGGCGATGTAGCGGTTGGCCACGAAGCCGCTGAGCTCGCGCCAGAAGCGCAGGTCGTAGCCGATGAGGATGGCCAGGTCCCCGGCGCGCGCCGCGCGGGACGCCTCCTCCGCCCGGCGCCGTACCGACACCAGGGGGGCGCCGTGCACAGCCTTCACATGGGCGGTCAGGCGCTTGAAGACACCGTCCACGATGAGCGCGCGGGCCTCGACCATGCCCCGGTAGTCGTCGACCGAGAACTGGTGGACGCGGAAGCCCTTGTGCTGGTCGGAGTCGAGCAGACCCTGCGCGGCCAGGTCGACGAGCGCTTCGCGTACGGGCGTCGCGGACACGCCGTACTGCTCGGCGATCTGCTTGACCGTGAATTCCTGCCCGGGTTGCAGACGCCCCGCGAGCACCTCGTCACGCAGCGCGTCCGCGATCTGCTGGCGCAGGGTGTTGCGGGTCACCCCTCCGCTCGCGGGCATGGTTCTGGCCCCCTCCGTCCGGTTCCGGACACCTTAAGCCAGCCGGAGGGGGCGGACTCCAGCCGGTTACTGTGCGTGCTCGGTGTACTCGTCGGCCACCGAGAGCGCCGCGTCGAGGGCGGCGAGGCCCTCCTTGGCCTCCGCCTCGGTGAGGGTGCAGGCCGGGACGGCGTGGGTGCGGTTCATGTTGATGAAGGGCCACAGGCCGTTCTTCTTCGCGGCGGCGCCGAAGGCGGCCATGGGCGCGTTGGCCTCGCCGGTCGCGTTGTACGGGACGAGCGGCTCGCGCGTCTCCTTGTTCCGCACGAGGTCGAGCGCCCAGAAGACGCCCAGGCCGCGCACCTCGCCGACGGAGGGGTGGCGCTCGGCGAGCTCGCGCAGGCCGGGGCCGAGGACGTTCTCGCCGAGGTGGGCGGCGTTCTCGACGACCTTCTCGTCGGCCATGACCTGGAGGGTGGCGACGGCGGCCGCGCACGCGAGCGGGTGGCCGGAGTAGGTGAGGCCGCCGGGGTAGGGCCGCTTGTCGAAGGTGGCGGCGATCTCGGCGGAGATGGCGACGCCGCCGAGCGGTACGTAACCGGAGTTGACCCCCTTGGCGAAGGTCAGCAGGTCCGGTACGACGCCGAAGTGGTCGGCGGCGAACCACGCGCCGGTGCGGCCGAAGCCCGCCATGACCTCGTCGAAGATCAGGACGATGCCGTACCGGTCGCAGATCTCGCGGACGCCGGCGAGGTAGCCGGGCGGCGGGACCATGATGCCGGCGGTGCCGGGGACGGTCTCCAGGATGATCGCGGCGATGCTGGCCGGACCCTCGAAGGCGATGGTGTCCTCCAGGTGCTGGAGGGCCCGCTCGCACTCCTGCGCCTCGGTCTCGGCGTAGAACGGCGAGCGGTAGAGGAACGGCGCCCAGAAGTGCACCACACCGGCGGTGGCGGTGTCGGAGGCCCAGCGGCGCGGGTCGCCTGTGAGGTTGATCGCGGTGGAGGTGGCGCCGTGGTACGAGCGGTAGGCGCTCATGATCTTGGGGCGGCCGGTGTGCAGCCGGGCCATGCGGGCGGCGTTCTCGACGGCCTCGGCGCCGCCGTTTGTGAAGAAGATCTTGTCGAGGTCGCCCGGGGTGCGCTCGGCGATGAGGCGTGCGGCCTCGGAGCGTACGTCGATGGCGAAGGCGGGCGCGAAGGTCGTCATCTTCGCGGCCTGCTCCTGGATGGCCGCGACGACCTTGGGGTGCTGGTAGCCGATGTTGGTGTAGACGAGGCCGCTGGTGAAGTCGAGGTAGCGGTTGCCGTCGTAGTCCCAGAAGTACGCCCCCTCGGCGCCGGCGACGGCGAGCGGGTCGATCAGGCCCTGGGCGGACCAGGAGTGGAAGACGTGCGCGCGGTCGGCGGCTTTGACGGCGGCGCCGGCCTGGGGATCGGCGTGCGCGGCGAGATCGGCATGAGGGGTCATGCGGCCCAGGGTAAGGATGTGCTGGTGGAGGTTGGTATGGCCATCTTGTATGGCGGAAGGCGCGGGGGTCGGCAAGGTGTCGGGGGACGCAGCTTCGGCGTGCCGGTGAGGGTCCTGCGCCCGACTGTTGACAGCATCCTGTCGAGATGACAGCATGTAGTCATAACGCGCACGCTTGTGCGATCCACGGGAGGCCACCATGTCCGGCACCACCGCATCCACCGCATCCCAGACCCCGCTCAAGACCGTCCACCTCGCGGTGTACGACACGTTCGCCGACTGGGAGACCGGTCACGCCACCGCGTGGCTCGCGCGCAGCGGCTTCGGCGTCCGCACGGTCGGGCTCACCACCGACCCCGTGACCACCGTCGGCGGTCTGCGCATCACGCCGGACCTGGCGCTGGCGGAGCTGCGGCCCGAGGACAGCGCGCTGCTCATCCTCACCGGCGCCGACCTGTGGGACGCGGGCGACGATCTGGCGCCGTTCGCGGCGAAGGCGCGCGCGTTCCTCGACGCGGGCGTGCCGGTGGCCGCGATATGCGGGGCGACCGCCGGGCTCGCCCGCGAGGGGCTGCTCGACGGGCGCCCCCACACCAGCGCGGCCCCCTTCTACCTCGCGGCGACCGGCTACAAGGGAGCCGAGCACTACGTCGAGGCGGACGCCGTCACCGACGGCGACCTCATCACGGCCGGGCCCACCGAGCCGGTGGCCTTCGCTCGTGAAGTCCTCGGCAGGATGGGGGCGTTCGAGGGTACGAAGCTCGACGCCTGGTACCGGCTGTTCCACGACTCGGACGCCGCCGCCTTCGAGGAGCTGAACGCGTGACCCCGGTCGAACGGCATCTGCAGGAGCTGCTCAGCCGTACCGCGCTCGGTGTCTTCCGGCTGAACGGCCAGCTGCTCGCGGTCTCGGAGAAGCTGGCCCGCCCCGCCGGGCTCACCGCCGCGTGGTGGCAGGTCCTCGGGGCCGTGCTGCGAGAGCCGCTGCCCGTCTCCGGCATCGCCCGCGCCATGGGCATCACGCGCCAGAGCGTCCAGCGGATCGCCGACCTGCTGGTCGCGGAGGGCCTCGCCGAGTACATCCCCAACCCGGCGCACCGGCGTGCGAAGCTCCTCACCCCCACGGAGCTGGGCCGGGAGTCGGTCGCCCGCATAAACCCGGGCCACGCGGACCTGGCGGCCCGTCTCGCCGCCGAGCTGGGCGAGGAGGCGTTCGACGAGACCGCGCGGGTGCTGGAACGGCTGTCCCGGGCGCTCGACAGGGTCACGGACGAGCCGGCGGCGACAGCCCCGGGCGGCCCGGCCACCGCGTGAACACCCCTGTAGGGTGAGGCTTCGTCAGCAGTACGGACCGAGGAGGTGAGACCCGTTAACGCCACGCCAGGTCGGGTGCTCTCCTCTCACGGCTCGTAGGGACACGGTCACACAGTCACCGCGAGAGCGCCCACAGCTCTCGAAAGGCTTTCCCATGGCTGTACCTCCCCCGCCTGCCCTGCCTCCCCTCGACACCGTCGTCGCCGCCCTCCGCGCCGCGGGATGCGTCTTCGCGGAGGACGAGGCGGAGTTGCTCCGCTCCACCGCCCGCACACCGCGGGAGCTCGACGCGATGGTCGAGCGGCGGGTCGCCGGACATCCGCTGGAACACGTCCTCGGCTGGGCCGAGTTCCGTGGCGTGCGGTTCGCCGTGGACGCGGGGGTGTTCGTGCCGCGCCGCCGCACCGAGTTCCTCGTCGAGCGGGCCGAGGCGCTCGCGCCGCCCGGCGCGGTGGTCGTCGACCTGTGCTGCGGCTCCGGCGCGCTCGGCGCGGCACTCGTCGCGGCACTCGACGGCGCGGAGTTGCACGCCGCCGACATCGACCCCGCCGCCGTGCGGTGCGCGCGCCGCAATGTCGCCGCGACCGGGGGCATGGTCTATGAGGGAGACCTCTACGCGCCGCTGCCGCCCGCGCTGCGGGGCCGGATCGACGTACTGCTCGCCAACGTCCCGTACGTACCCACCGAGGAGGTCGCGTTCCTGCCCGCCGAGGCGCGGGTCCACGAGGCGCGCGTCGCGCTCGACGGCGGCGCGGACGGGCTGGACGTGCTGCGGCGCGTGACCGCCGAGGCGGCGGCCTGGCTGGCCCCGGGCGGCAGCCTGCTGTTCGAGACCAGCGAGCGGCAGGCCGACACCGCCGCCGGGATCGTCGCCGCCGACGGGCTCACCCCGCAGGTCGTCACCTGCGACGACCGGTACGCCACGGTCGTCATAGGCACCCGGGCGGTCATGGGCCGCCGGGCCTGACCGGCCCGGCGGCCGACCCTGCCTGGCCAAGGGCAGCGGCCGCGTCAGACACGCACGCGGTACACCCGCCTGAGGTGCTTGTGCTCGCCGAGTGCCCAGAGGCTTCGCCCGTCGACCGGTTCGTAACTGAGGTCCTCCGGCCCCTTGGACAGTTTGCCGAGGAACGCCGGGCCACCGGTGCGGCCCTTGTGCCGCCACAGGTTGCCCTGGAGCTTGCCCGGGGCGGACCGGTCGTTCGCGGAGTAGTACGCGTCCTCGCCGACACTCACCGCGCCCTGGACGTACCTGGTGCCGAGCCACCACGACTCGTCCGCTTCACCCCGCTTGATGTAGCCGGTGCGGTCGTCCACCTCCCAGCGTGCGGCGACCCCCTGGGCCGTGCTCTCCCGGAACTCGCTGACGACCAGCGACACCCCGGTGCTCCGCGTGCGGTCGAGGGACAGCTGGGAGTGCAGCAGTCGGCTCCCGCGCGCGTTCTCGTAGATGTGGTGCAGGGGCAGGAGGTAGTCGTAGCCGTACGCCCGCTCCTTGCCCCGCCCGGTCACCTTGATGAGCTTGGAGACGTCGAACACGCTCATGCCACCGCGCCTGACGTGCGTGGTCTCCCCCGGCCGGTTCGCGATGTAGAGGAAGTTCCCGGCCCAGGCCATGCCCCCCGCGTGGATCGACACGGGGCGGAACGACGGCTTCGCGCCGGCCTTCGAGGACTGGACCGGCTCCACCAGCAGCACGTGCTGGTAGCGCGGAGAAGCCGGCCCGCCCGTCACATCGACGAAGCTGACCCGGGCGCCCCGGTCCTCGAAGCCGTCACCTTTCGCGTACCAGGAGACCGCCACGACGCTCCGCCCCTCCAAGGGCTCGCCGTAGCCGTCGTACGTCGTGGTGATGCCCTGCGGATACCAGTTGGACCTGCGGTCCCAGGTCTTGTCCGGGGCCCTTCGGCCGCCGTCCCAGCCGAAGCCGTACCGGAAGCCGAACGGCTCGGGAACCGTGTTCTTCGCCCCCTCACGGTCGTCCCAGTCCCCCACGACGGTGCCCTGCTGGGTCGCGGTGGTGAGCACCTGGGCCAGAGTCGCGGCGGTCCAGGTACTCCTGAGGCGATCACTCGCGTCCGCCCAGGGGAGGAAGCCGTCGACACCCCCCTTCATGACGACGGTCGCCTTGGGCGGCGCGGCCGCGTACGCCGTCTCCGGAACGAGCAGCCCGCCGGCCGCGGCGGCGAAGGGCGCCGCGGCCATGCCCCTGAGTAACGTCCTGCGTGTGGTGTCCATGGCTCGGACGGTAGGGCCGCCACGCCGTCCGCGGGCCCGGAACTCATGTCCCGGACATGTCCCGGACAGCCGCGACGAGCGTGCTGCGAAGCAGTACCGGATGGACGAAGCGGTCCGCCGTGCGCGGCGGGCACCGCCAGGCGAGCGGCCAGGTGTTCCCGGTGAGCGCGGGCACCGGCACGTAACTCACCCTGCCCTCGCACGCGTTGAACGGCGTCGCCTCGCGCGGCCACGCGCGGCCCGCCGTACTGCCGGGCGGGAGCAGGAAGTACACGCCGCGCCGCCCGTTCGCCTCGATGACGACGGGCCCCGGATCGCCCGCCGTCATGTGCTCCATGATGTCGGCGACACGGCGCCCGTCGTCCCCGTCGACCCGCACCGCGTCGAATTGCACCCCGGCCTTGCGGAGCTGGAATCCCGAAGCCGGAATCCAGTCGATGTTTTCGTGGCAACTTGGCGTATTCACAGGGACATTGTCCGGTGCCCGGGCTAGCGTCTTCCACGACTGCGCGAATGGGTCGGTACGCCGTTGACCTGCGTGAACAGCCGCCCGCTGCAGTCGAATTCGGCCAGGACTGGTTGTGACCGGTTGAGACCGGTTGAATCGAGGCGGTGACCTGAATTGGCGCGAGCCGAAAACAAGGAAACAGCGGGACCGGCAACGCGACTCGTCGCGGATATGGTGCGCATGCTGCGTAAGCGCAAGGGCTGGACGCAGGAGCAGCTCGGCAAGGCGATCGGCTACACAGCGGCGGCGATCAGCGCGCTGGAGACGTACGCGCAGCCGCCGAGCGACGCGATGCTGGTCGCGCTGGAGAAGGTGCTCGGGGACGGCATGGGCTTCTTCGAGCAGGCGCGGTTGTACGTGCGGCTGGACAAGTACCCCGAGCAGTTCAAGGACTACGCGCCGCTGGAGCAGAAGGCGGTGGGGCTGTCGCTGTACGCGACGCTCGTCGTCCACGGCCTGTTCCAGACGGAGGAGTACGCACGGGCGCTGATCGGCGGCGGCTACCCACCACTGCCGGACGAACGGGTCGAGGAACTGGTGGAGGCGCGGATGCTGAGGAAGGAGCTGTTCGAGCGGAAGCCGGTGGCGCTGATCGAGGTCATCCTGGAGGAGTCGGTACTCACACGGGCGGTCGGCAGCAAGGAGGTCATGCGGGAGCAGTGGGCGTACTTGGCGGAGCGCGCGAAGCGGCGCAATGTCACGCTCCAGGTGCTGCCGCTGGAGGCCGGGTTGAGTGGCGAGTACGCAGGTGGCCACGGCGAAATGACCTTGGTCGAGACTGCGCAGCACGACCACCTCGTGTACCTGGAGGCCCAGGAGGAAAGCTTGCTGATCAAGGAGCCCGCAAAGGTGAGTACGTACGCACAGCGGTATGCGAGGATCCGAGCACAGGCCCTGGATCCCCGGGAATCGCTGGGCCTCATCGAGCGGTTGGCAGGAGATCAGAGATGAGCAGCACCCTGCGCTGGTTCAGGTCCAGCTATAGCAACGCCAGCGGCGGCGAGTGCGTCGAAGTGGCCTTCGACTGGCACAAGTCCTCGTACAGCAGCGGTAGCGGCGGTGACTGCGTCGAGGTCGCCACCTGCGCCCACGCCGTGCACGTACGGGACTCCAAGAACACCGATGGTCCCACGTTCGCCGTCGCGCCCGGTGCCTGGAGCACCTTCTTGGAGTGGGCCGAGTAGGGTTGTCCGTAGGACAAACCACCCGAAAGGGGGCGACATGTCCTCGATCAAGGAAAGCGTCGAGATCGCCCGCCGTCCCGAGGACGTCTTCTCCTACCTGACCGACCTCTCTCGCCTGCCCGAATGGCAGGAGAGCGCCCTATCGGCCACCCCGCTCGGCGACGCCCCCGTGGGCGTGGGGTCGCGGGTCCGGGTGACCCGGCAGGTCGGTCGTCGGCGGATTCCGATGACCATGGAGTTGAGCGAGTTCGAAGCGCCGAGGAGCTTCCGCATGGACGGTGTCGACGGCCCGGTCCGTGGCCACGTGCGCGGCACGGTCGAGCCGGTCGGCGACGGCCGGCGGTCGCGTGTGACGCTCGACCTGGACTTCGAGTCGCACGGGATCGGCAAGGTCCTCGTGCCGCTCGTCGTACGCCCTCAGGCGAAGAAGGAGATGCCGAAGAACGAGCAGCACCTCAAGGAGCTGCTGGAACGCTAGGCAACGCCAGGCGCGACACAACGGTTACTCGGGTTACTCGTCAGGGCCGGTCCAGTCGAAGGTGATGTGTTTGCTGGACTGGCCCTCGCGGCTCCACTGGAAGCCGTACGCGTCCGCCCGGTCGGCGGTCGAGCGGCCCCAGGTGGCGAGCTGGCCCGGCCCGGTCTCGCAACCCGGCAGGTTCGTGACCTGCACGCGTGCGCCCTCCGGGGTCGTCGGGCCGGTGAGCGCCTCGGCGCGGGCCTCGATGCGGCCGGGGATGGCGGCGCTCCAGGAGGCCAGGTCGTCCTCGATCGAAAACTCGATGGGGGCGAACTCCATGCCCCGCATCTCCATGGCGGCGCCGCTGACGAAGGCAGCGGGCCAGCCGCCGGCCTGGCCGCCGAAGACCATCTCGATGGCGTCGCGCTGGGCGGAATCGGCGCGCTCGTCGATGAAGATGGCGGCGTAGGCGTCGGAGTGCTCGGCCCAGATGTTCCCGGTGAAGGACGCGAGCATCAGGACGTTGAGGTCGTCGAGGACGACGTCCCCGTAGCTGCCCTCACGGATGTGCCAGACCAGGGTCCCGTCGCACTCGCCGGCCGTGGGTGGCTGTGCGAACGAGCACGGGCACGGGATGTCGCACTTGCAGGTGTCGAACCAGTCGCCGACGACGTGCCAGCGCGGGACGGCTGTGTCGGTGTCGGTGTCGCTCATCTCCGGACCTCCTTGGGCGCGCGCCGCCCCCCTTCCAGGGTGCACCCTGGAAGGGTCTCCTGCGGAGGGGCAGCGCCACCGTGAACCACTCCAGGACCACCACCGCTACGCAGCACCGCCGCATGGCCACCGAACCCCCGCTGCGGCGGGGGAACCTTCTGCCGCCCCGGGCGCTCGCCATCGCCTGGTCCCTGCTGGTGCTGATCGCGGTCCTCGCGTGGGTGCTGACCGTCGGGCAGGCCCGTCACATGGGCGTCGAGCCCGGGACCATGGGCATGGCCCTGCCCCTCTTCCTGCTGCTGTGGCTGCTGATGATGGCCGCCATGATGCTGCCGTCCGTCGCGCCGGTGGCGGTCACCTGGGCGCGGGGCATCGTGCGGCAGTCGACGGGCGTGACGCGGGCGGCCCGGACGACGGCGTTCGTCGCGGGCTACCTGCTGGTGTGGACGGCCTTCGGACTCCTCGCGTACGGGGCCCTGGCCGCGACCGGGGACCTGGTCCGCGACCACCCGGACGCTGGGCGCTGGATCGCCTTCACGGCCTTCCTGCTGGCCGGGCTCCAGCAGCTCGGGCCGCTGAAGAACGTCTGCCTGCGGCACTGCCGGAGCCCGATGGGGCAGCTGATGCGGTACGCGCAGTTCCGGCGCCGGGCGCGGGACTTCCGGGTGGGGGCGCACCACGGGCTGTACTGCGTCGGCTGCTGCTGGGGGCTGATGGTGATCCTCGTACCGCTCGGGGTCATGAACATCGCGGCGATGGCGGGGGTCGCGGCCGTGATCTTCATCGAGAAGCTGTGGCGGCTGGGGCCGTGGTTCTCGACGGCGGTCGGGGTGGTGTTCCTGGTCCTCGCCGGTCTGGCACCGTTCCAGGACGGGCTGCTGCCGGGGCTGCAGGCGCCCGAGGAGCCGATGCACATGGACATGCACTGAGCGTTCTACTCGGCGGCGTACTTACCGAGGTCGCTCGCCTCGAGTGCGGCCTTGTCGTTGAAGCCGATGACGTAGCCGTCGACGTCGCGGATGTGGAACATCCCGGCGAACCCGACGGGCTGGTCCTTGAGGACCGGGAGCCACTCCGGTCTCGCATGCCGGCCGGGGCCGACCGGAACGGCCGCCGAGGTGCTTGGTCGGTGACCGTAACCAGCACTTAGGTCAGGTGGGGTCCTACACCCGCCGCACCCGGGCGGGTGCGGGCCCCGGGCGCGCTCCGGGCCCCGCACCGCACTCGCGTCAGCGCTTCTCGGGCAGCCTGATGGTCCGTACGAGTGGCATGTCCGCGTACAACTCCGGCTCCGCCGTGACCACCGGTCGGCCATCGGGCCAGTCCGGCGTCGGGCGCGACAGGTGGACCGCGTGGCCGACGCGCCACTCCACGCCGTCCCGGATCAGCGCGCCGACGGCGCACACGCCCGCGAAGTCGAGCTCCACGATCTCGGCGGCGGGCAGGGCCCCGACGTGCTCGGCCAGGCCCTTGCGGACGCCGTCGGCGGCCGTGAGGCACATGGCGGGGACGTAGACGTGCCGGGTGGGGCCGCGCTGGGTGTTCGCGATGAACTGGGACGCCAGGACGTTGCCGGAGCCCAGAGCGAGGAGCGCGGACTCGTCGTACACGACGGCGGTGGAGGGGCTCACAGGCTGTCCACAGGCCGCCCGGCCTCCAGCTCCTGCCAGACCTGCTCCGCGCGGTCGTGGTCCTCGTCGGTCAGCGTGACACCGAAGTGCGTCTCGCAGTACGCCTTGGTCTCCTCGTACCGCTTCCGGAGCTCCTCCTTGGTCGGCGTCGCCCCGGCCAGCTCGGCGATCAGGTCGCGCATGGTCATGCCGCGCTCGCGGGCGAGGACCATGAGGCGGTCGCGGACAGCGGGGTCAACCTTGACGGTGGTGTCGGCCATGACGACAGTATACCGGCGGTATACCGTCTCGGGCGGGTCAAGCAAGGTGGTCATTTCGACCTTTCACTTGTTCTCTTGGGTGACCCGGCCCTCCGGGCGGAGAGCCGGGAGCTTTCAGCTGCGGCGGCCGCGCACCAGCTCCCGCAGGCCCGCCCCGCGCCGGGCCGCCGTCTCGCGGAAGGAGGCGCGCGCGGCCGGGGCGGGATGGCACTGGAAGCAGGGCTCACCCGGCGGCACGGGGCGGCGGCACCGGTCGCACTCGGCGCCCTCCCTCGGGGCCGCCGCCGGGCGCGGTGCGGGCTTCTTGCGGCGCAGGCGGTCCGCCACGAGGGCGGCGGGGGCGTGGACGCGCGCGGGCAGGCCCGAGGTCAGCGCCTCCCGGATCACGGCGTCGGTGGCGCCCGCGGCCCACCACTCTCCGACGAGCGCCCGCAGGGGCGCGGCCTCGGCCGCCCCCATCGCGAGGCGCGGTTCGGTGCGGCCGAGAGAGGTCAGCAGCGCGACGGCCCGGGAGGGAGGTTCTTCTTCCCCGGTTCTTTCTCCCTTGGGGAGCGGGCCTGGCGCGGCGTGGCCCGGGCCGCCGAAGGCCGGGTTTCCGCCATTTTCCGGAACCGGAGCCGGACGCGGAGCCGGGGGCTCGGGCGCGGGGCCCGCCCCCGGAGCCGGGGGCTCGGGCGCGGGGGCATCGGGGTCGTACGGGGTGTCGAAGACCTCGTACTCCGTGCGCAACTGGCCCTTGCCGTCCCGGCGTACGAGCCTGCGCAGGTAGCGGGCCTCCTCCAGCTCGTGGAGGGCGGCGCCGATGCGGTCGCGGCCTTCCTTGCGCTTCTCGGCGAGCTTGCGGATGGAGGCCTTGGCACCGTCGGGGAGGCTGATCAGATATGTCAACAGCCCGACCGCGCACCACGAGATGGAGTCATCGCGCAGGAGAGCGTTACCGAACGTGGTGAAGGCGCGGGGGTGCGTTGTACGGTGGATGCGCATTGGGAGTCCTCTTCCTGATGCCGAGCCCCCGGGTGTTCCAGCACTGCGGGGGCGTCATGCTTGATGTGCCGCGAATGTAGCGCCGCACGTCCCCTTTGACGCAATCAACTCCCTTTTGTCATACGGTCATTCGGATACCGTGGACCCGAAAACCGGTCTCCGGTCCCACCTGCGGTTTCGCAGCGAAAAGGGGTGGCCGTCCACCACCGGCCACCCCTTTGTCATATGCCGAATTCACCCTCCCGGGCGAGTCCCGGGTGAGTCCCGGGTGAGGGCTCTCAGCAGCTCAGATTCCCGCCCGTCGGCACGCCCAGGATCTGCGCGAAGCGCTGGTAGGTGCTGACGCGGCTCTGCACCTGGGCCGGGTTCTTGCCGTCGCACTCCAGGGCACCGTTGATCGCGCGGATGGTGTGACCGAAGCCCGCACCCGTCACCATCGCGTTGTGGGCGGTCATCGTGCCGGGACCGTTCTGGGTGTTCCAGTACCAGAGGCCCGTCTTCCAGGCGATGGGCGCTTCGCGCTCGACGCGGTAGGGGTGGTTGAGGAGGTCGATGCCGAGGGCGTCGCCCGCCGCCTTGTAGTTGAAGTTCCAGCTGAGCTGGATCGGGCCGCGGCCGTAGTAGGCGGCGGTCCCGGCCGGGCAGCCGTAGGGCTGGTTCCGGTCGCAGTAGTGGGGGTAGTTGGCGGTGTTCTGCTCGACGATGTGGACCAGGCCGCCCGTCTCGTGCGAGACGTTCGCGAGGAAGGCCGCCGCCTCCTGCTTCTTCACCGTGTCGCTACCCGTGGTGGCGAAGGCGGGGTACGCGCTCAGCGCGGCGGTCAGACCGCTGTACGTGTAGAAGGCGTTCCGGTTCGGGAACATCTGGTGGAACTGCGCCTCGCTCACCACGAACCCGGACGGCGACGGGCCGGGATTCCCGGAACCGGAGCCGCACGCGCCCTGGTCGGACCAGACGTCGGCGGTGCCGGGGCGTTCGTTCTGGGTCCACCACTTCGCCAGCCAGTTGCGGCCGTTGTACGAGGCGGTCCCGCCGCCCGTGTAGACGGCGGAGGCGCTCCAGGGGGCCGCGCACTCCGCAGCCGAAGCAGTGGACGAAGCAGCGGACGAAGCGGAGGCGGCGGGCAGGAGGAAGACGGTCAGTCCGGCGACCGTGGCGAAAGCGGCGCATAAGGTCAACAGACGTCGCAGCATGGGGCTCACCCTTTCGTGGGGGGCCACCAACGAAGCGCGAATGGCCTGCACCTGTCAAGGTCTAGACCACGCCTTGTTTCTCGACCACGCCTTGTTACGGTGCCTCCGGCCGCCCTCTGGCATGCTCTGTTCGCGTGAAGCCTCTGACTGGTGACGACCCCGTCCAGATCGGCCCGTTCCGCCTCCTCGGCAGGCTCGGGTCCGGTGGCATGGGACGCGTCTACCTCGCCCGGTCGGCCGGTGGGCGCACCGTCGCCGTCAAGGTCGTCCACGCCGAGCTGGCCGCGCAGGACGAGTTCCGGCGCCGTTTCGCGCGCGAGGTCGCCGCGCTGGAGCGGGTCGGCGGGGTCGGCACCGCGCCCGTACTCGGCGCGGACACCGGGGCCGAGACGCCCTGGGTGGCCGTCGGATACGTCGCCGGGCCGTCCCTGCGCACCGTGGTCGGCGACGAGTACGGGCCGCTGCCCCCGGCGTCCGTGCGGTCGCTGGCGGCCGGGCTGGCCCGCGCCCTGGAGCACATCCACGCGGCCGGGCTGGTGCACCGGGACCTGAAGCCCGCCAACATCCTGCTCACGGTCGACGGGCCCCGGATCATCGACTTCGGCATCGCGCGCGCCGTCGACACCCTCACCGACGGCGGGCTGACCAGCACCGGCGCGGTCGTGGGGTCACCGGGCTACATGTCGCCCGAGCAGGTGCGCGGCGAACGGCTCACCCCCGCCTCCGACATCTTCTGCCTCGGCTCCGTGCTGGCGTACGCGGCGACCGGCTGCCCGCCCTTCGGCACGGCCGACAGCGGCGTCCACGCCATGATGTTCCGCATCGCCCACGACGAGCCCGACCTCACCGGGCTGCCCGCCGAGCTCGACGAGCTCGTACGCGGATGCCTGGCCAAGGACCCGGATGACCGCCCGACCGCCGCGTGGCTGGCCGCGCACGTCGAGGCCGCCGAGCCGTGGCTGCCGGGCGGGCTGCTGGCCCAGCTGGGCCGCCTCGCCGCCCGGCTGCTGGACGAGGACGGGGAGCCGACGCCGACGCCCGTACCGCACGAGACGCGCGAGACGCGCGAGACGCGCGAGACGCGCGAGACGCGCGAGACGCGCGAGACGCGCGAGACGCGCGAGACGCACGAGGCCCGTGAGAAGAGGGGCCGGCGCCCGCTCCTCGTCGGCGCCGCCGCCCTCACCGCGCTCGCCGTCGCGGGCGGCCTGGCCTTCGCCTTCTGGCCCCGGACGCCCGCGGCGGACCGGTCGGCCCCGACGGGCGGCTCCGTGACCGACAACGCCGGGAGCGGGAACGTCGTCCCCGCCGCCTTCCACGGCGCCTGGGAGGGCGTGGTCAAGGGCACGCAGGAAGCCCCGTACGAGACGGCCCGCATCGAGATCGGCACCGGCGTGCCCGGCGAGAAGGCGGGGACGTACGTCCACGTCGCCGGCGAGCGGCTGTGCATGGGGCGGTCGACGCTCGTCTCGGCGGACGAGGACAAGGTCGTCTTCGGCGAGAGCGACGTGACGACGAGCGTGCCTGCCAAAACCTGCACCCCGGCCGCCCACCAGACGCTCACCCTCACCTCCCCCGACGTCCTGAAGTGGACCTCGGGCGCGGCGACCGCCACGTTCCGCAAGGCGCGGTCCGGGCCGCAGGTGGTGCCGGAGGCGTTCCTCGGCCACTGGAAGGACGTCCCGCACCCCGACGTGTCCGATCCGAACCAGGACCTCTACAGCCACGAGGTGATCATCATGCAGGGGCCGGTCGGGGCGCCGGTGGTCCGGTTCCAGCAGAGCTACCCGCACACCGACGAGGAGACCGGCGAGCCGGTGGCCGGCACGTCGGTGAACTGCGCCGAGACCGCCGTCCTCGGCGGCGCGGGCGACCTGCTGGTGCTGGGCCCGGCCACGGTCGACGCCGCCGCGTCCGACCGGGAGTGCACGGCGTCCGGCGCGTCGGTGAACCTGCGCATCCAGCGGGTCGACGGCAAGGACCGGCTGCTGGTGTACGGGATGGACGCGGACGGGGAGCCCGGCGAGTTCTCCAAGGAGGAGTAGCCGGGCTCCCCGTCGTGCGGCCTGGGTCCTACAGGAAGGAGTTGATCTCGATCGTCTCGGTGCGGCCGGGGCCGACACCGATCGCCGAGATCGGCGCGCCGGACATCTCCTCCAGCGCCTTCACGTACGCCTGCGCGTTCTTCGGCAGGTCGGAGAAGGACTTCGCCTTGCTGATGTCCTCGGACCAGCCGGGCAGGTACTCGTAGACCGGCTTCGCGTGGTGGAAGTCCGTCTGCGAGTACGGCAGCTCCTCGACGCGCTTGCCGTCGATCTCGTACGCGACACAGACCGGGATCTGCTCCCAGCCCGTCAGCACGTCGAGCTTGGTGAGGAAGAAGTCGGTCAGGCCGTTGACGCGGGTGGCGTACCGGGCGATGACCGCGTCGAACCAGCCGCAGCGGCGGTCGCGGCCGGTGGTCACGCCGCGCTCGCCGCCGATGCGGCGCAGCGCCTCACCGTCCTCGTCGAAGAGCTCCGTCGGGAACGGGCCGGCGCCGACGCGGGTCGTGTACGCCTTGAGGATGCCGATGACCCGGCTGATCTTCGTCGGGCCGACGCCCGCGCCGGTGCAGGCGCCACCGGCGGTCGGGTTGCTGGACGTGACGAAGGGGTACGTGCCGTGGTCGACGTCGAGCAGCGTGCCCTGGCCGCCCTCGAAGAGGACGACCTTGCCGTCGTCGATGGCGTTGTTCAGGATCAGCGTGGTGTCCGCGACGAACGGCTTGATCTGCTCCGCGTAGCCGAGCATCTCCTCGACGATCTTGTCGGCCTCGATCGCGCGGCGGTTGAAGACCTTGGCGAGCAGCTGGTTCTTGTTCTCCAGCGCCGCCTCGACCTTCTGGGTCAGGATCGACTCGTCGTAGAGGTCCTGGACGCGGATGCCGACGCGGTTGATCTTGTCCGCGTACGTCGGGCCGATGCCGCGGCCGGTGGTACCGATCTTCCGCTTGCCGAGGAACCGTTCCGTCACCTTGTCGAGGGTGACGTTGTACGGGGTGATCAGGTGGGCGTTACCGCTGATCAGGAGCTTGGAGGTGTCGACGCCGCGCTCGTTCAGCCCACTCAGCTCGGAGAGCAGGACCGCCGGGTCGACGACGACGCCGTTTCCGATGACCGGGGTGCATCCCGGGGAGAGGATTCCGGACGGCAGAAGATGCAGCGCGTACTTCTGGTCGCCGACGACGACCGTATGGCCGGCGTTGTTGCCACCCTGGTAGCGCACCACATAGTCAACCGATCCACCGAGCAGGTCGGTGGCCTTTCCCTTGCCCTCGTCACCCCACTGAGCACCGAGCAGCACAAGTGCGGGCACAGGCGTACACCCCTTCCGGGCGGGGCATGTCCAAGGTCAGGGGCGTGAACGCCGCCTGTTGGTGTGCCCCGGAATAGACGAAGCCCCTGGCGCAATAGCGCAAGGGGCTCTTGCACAAAGAGACTACCCGAGGAAGGACCGAGGTGTCGGCTCACGACCAGCTCCTGGTGGTCATCGACCCGGTCGCCCGCCGAAGTGACGGCGAGTCCGTACGGATCGCGAAAGATGTACTGCTCGCCGGCGCAGAAGCGAAAATCTGCCTTCCGGACGGGCCCGAGGAGTTCGCCCGCGCCCTGGCCCGGCGCGGCGCCCGGCGCCCGGTGGTGGTCGGGGACGACCGGGCGCTGCTGCGGGCGGTGGCTCATTTGCACCGGGGCCGCGAGCTGGCCGGGGAGGCCCTGTCGGTGATCCCGGTGGGGCCGCGCGGGACGGTGGAGCTGGCCGGGGCGCTCGGCGTGCCGCTGGGGACGGTGGCGGCGGCCCGGGCGGTGCTGGACGGGTCGGCGCGGCGGCTGGACCTGCTGGTCGACGACAGCGACGGCGTGGTGGTGCGGGGCCTGCGCATCCCGGCGGGGCCCGCGAGGGCGGCGGGGGAGACCCCGTCGGTGTGGGACGCCTGCCGGTCGCTGGTGCGGACGCTGGTCCGCCCGGCGCCCTCCGCCGTGCCGGGGACACGCCCGGGGCCGGCGACGCGGACGTACCGGCTCCGGGTGGAGGCCGACGGGCGGGTGCTGTGCGACCTCGACGACCTGGTCGAGGACGTGACGGTGCGGTCCCGGGACGGTGTCGCCGAGGTGGTCGTACGCCCCCGGGCGGCCGACCCGGTCCGCGCGGAGGCGGCCGCGGTCACCGTCTCGGGTGCCTCCTTCCGCTACCGCGCGGACGCCCTGGTCACGGGCCCGGTGTGGACGCGTACGTGGACGCTGCGCCCGTCGGCGTGGTCGCTGATGCTGCCGGCGGCGTAACGCTCAGCGACGGCCTACAACGCGTCCAGCGGGCCCGTCATGGGGTGGGGGTTCGTGTCGCTGTCCTCGTCGTCGTCCGCCGAGCCGGGGAACATCAGCCACGCGCTGCCGGATATCAGGCCCAGGGAGGTCAGGCCGAGGGCCCACTTGAGGAGCCGCATGCCGCCCGTCCAGTCGTGGGGCGCCCCGAAGACGACCCAGAAGGCGAGGGCGGCTCCGGCGAGCAGGACGAGGACAGCGGCGGTACGGCGCAGGGCAGTTGACATCCGTCCATGATTTCACCCGTGCGGCTCAGACCTCCACCGATATCCCCTTCAGCCCACGGATCACGAAGTGTGACCCCCGCTCCGGCTCCTCCACGAGCCGCAGCGTCGGCGCGCGCTCCAGCAGTGCCGTCAGCGACGCGGCCAGCTCGACGCGGGCCAGCGGGGCGCCGAGGCAGTAGTGGATGCCCGCGCCGAAGGAGACGTGGGGGTTGTCCCGGCGGGACAGGTCCAGCGTGTCGGGGTGGTCGAAGGCTGCCGGGTCGCGGTTGGCGGAGCCGAAGAGCAGGGCGACCTCGGAGCCGCGCGGGATGGTGGTGCCATCGATCTCGATGTCGTCCAGCACCCAGCGCTCGAAGAGCTGGAGCGGGGTGTCGTAGCGGAGGAGTTCCTCCACAGCTGTGGACAACTCGACCTCGCCCGCCCGCAGGGCCGCGAGCTGCTCGGGGTGGCGGAAGAGGGCCCACCAGCCGTTCACGGTGGTGTTGACCGTCGCCTCGTGGCCCGCGTTCAGCAGCAGCACGCACGTGGAGACCATCTCCTGCTCGCTGAGCCGGTCGCCCTCCTCGTACGCGGCGACCAGCGCGCTGATCAGGTCCTCGCCCGGCGCCGTACGCCGCTCGGCGATCAGGCCCCGCAGGTACGCGGAGAACTCGACCGACGCGGCGACGGCCGCCCGCGCCGTTTCCTCCGACGGGTTCAGCTCGAACATCCCGCAGATCGCCGCCGACCACGGCCGCAGCAGCCCCCGGTCCGACTCCGGGATGCCGAGCATCTCCGCGATGACCGCGACCGGCAGCGGCTCGGCGACGGCGGTCAGCAGGTCTCCCCCGCCCTCCACCACCAAGGCGTCCACCAGCTCGCCGGCGAGCCGGTCGACGTACGGCCGCAGCCGCTCCACCGTCCGCGGCGTGAACGCCTTCGACACCAGCCGCCGGATCCGCGTGTGGTCCGGCGGCTCCAGGTCCAGCATCCCGTGGTCGTTGAGGGTGTGGAACGGCTCGTGCGCGGCCGGGGGCGGCGTGCGGCCGAAGTCCGCGTCCGTGAAGCGGTGCCGGTACGTCCGCCCCAGCCGCCGGTCCCGCAGCAGCGCGGACACATCGGCGTGGTGCGGCACCAGCCACTGGCGCGTCGGCTCGAAGAAGTGCGCCCGGCCCCGGGCGCGCAGCTCGGCGTAGGCGGGGTACGGGTCGGCCACGAACTGCGGGGACCACGGGTCGAAGTCCATGCGCCGACCTTACGCAGCGCTCAGCCCGGCGTCACCAGCCTCGCCTCGTACGCGAACACCGCCGCCTGCGTCCGGTCCCGCAGCCCCAGCTTCACCAGGACGCGGCTCACATGCGTCTTGATCGTGGACTCGGCGACGACCAGACGGGACGCGATCTCGGCGTTCGACAGGCCCTGCGCGATCAGCACCAGCACCTCCGTCTCGCGCTCCGTCAGGTCGCCGACCTGCGCCGACGCCGGCGCCCGCGGCGGCTCGGCCCGCTGCGCGAACTCGGTGATCAGCCGCTTGGTGACGGTCGGCGCCAGCAGCGCCTCGCCCGCCGCCACGACCCGTACGCCGTCCGCCAGCTGCCGCGCCGAGGCGTCCTTCAGCAGGAAGCCGGACGCTCCGGCGCGCAGCGCCTGGTACACGTACTCGTCCAGGTCGAAGGTGGTCA
Organism: Streptomyces sp. NPDC003036; assembly: GCF_040611175.1. Classification (NCBI taxonomy): domain Bacteria; kingdom Bacillati; phylum Actinomycetota; class Actinomycetes; order Kitasatosporales; family Streptomycetaceae; genus Streptomyces; species Streptomyces sp. NPDC003036. Next base: position 88,323 of record NZ_JBEXNO010000018.1, read on the forward strand.
GCACCAGCACCTTCGCGTCGCCGTCCGCCGCGACGATCTCGCGGGTGGCGTCGATGCCGTTCATCTCCGGCATGCGGATGTCCATCAGGACGACGTCCGGGCGCAGCTCCGCGACCCGCGCGATGGCCTCGCGGCCGTTGACGGCCTCGCCCGCGACCTCGATGCCGGGCATGGCGTTCAGCAGGACGGAGAAGCCCTCGCGGACCATCATCTGGTCGTCGACGATCAGTACGCGGATGGTCATGCCGGATCCTTCACCGCGGGCACCGGCAGGAACACCGCGACTTCGTAGCCGCCGTCGTCCGTCGCCCCGGCGGTCATCTCGCCGTCGAGCATCGCCACCCGCTCCCGCATGCCCGTGATCCCGTGACCCGGTCCCGGTGAGGGCTTCACCAGTCCCTTCGCCGGGCCGTTGACGATTCTGAGGCCCAGGCCGCCGAGGACGTACGCCACCTCCACCTTCGCCGCCGCGCCCGGCGCGTGCCGCAGTACGTTGCTGAGCGCCTCCTGCACGATCCGGTACGCGGAGAGCTCCACGCCCTGCGGCAGCTCCCGCACCGCGCCGGTCACCGCCGACTCGACGGCGAGGCCCGCCTCGCGGACGTTGGCGACCAGCCCGCCGAGGTCGGCGAGGGTCGGCTGCGGGGCGTCCGGCGCCTCGTAGTCCTGGGCCCGTACGACGCCAAGGACGCGGCGCAGCTCGGTCAGCGCGGCGACGGCGTTCTCGCGGATCGTCGCGAACGCCTGCTCCAGCTCGGGCGGCGGGTTCTCCACCCGGTAGGGCGCGGCCTCCGCCTGGATGGCGACGACCGACATGTGGTGGGCGACCACGTCGTGCAGCTCGCGGGCGATGGTCGTGCGCTCCTCCAGCAGGGTGCGCATGGACCGCTCCCGCTCGGTGACGGACTGCTGGGCGGTGATCTCCTGCCGGGCCTCGCGGCGGGTGTGCAGCACGGCGACGACCAGCAGGACGAGGGCGGACATGACCATCATGGGCGCGGTCTGGTTGCCGCTGCCGTGGCTGAGGACGGCCTCGCAGAAGAACCCGTAGATCCCGGTCAGCGCCCACATCCACACGGCGGCGCGCGGGCGGGTCCGGGCCGCCGCCACGGTCAGCACGACGAGGTGCGCGCCGAAGCTGGTGGGGGCCCAGGGCCAGCCGTCCCAGAAGCCGGAGAGAACGCTGACGAACGGGGCGGTCAGCAGCGACAGCCAGAAGGCGGCGACCGGCCGGACGAGCGTGAGCAGGACGGCGGCGGCCGGGACGAGCCCGGTGACCGGCTGGCCGTCCGTGTACCCGAGGCCGAGGACCACCAGGGCGGCCCCGACCACGAGGGCGTGCGGGAACCACGCGAGGTAGCCGCGTATCAGGCGTGGCAGCCGCCTGGTCACCGGTCCGTCCGTCCCCATCGGCGGGAGCAGCCGGTAGGCGAGGGCGTCGTCGAGGAGCTCACGGCGCAGGCCCTGGAGCAGGCCGTGCGCCATCCGGTACTCCGGGCTGCGGGTCTTGGTGTCGGTCACGCCGTCCACCGTAGGCGCGCGCCCGGGCGGCGGTCGTCCCCTTCGGTGCGGATCCTTCCGGGTCCGTCCCAGGTACTACCGGGTACTACCGGGCTCCCCTCACCAGGCCAGCTGGGCGATCTCCTCCGCCACCACCGCGCACGCGTCCGCCGCCGGGTCGATCAGCGGGAAGTGGCCCACGCCGTCCAGCAGCGTCAGCCCGACCATCTCGCCCGCCCTGGCCGCCGCGTCCACGTACGCCTCGGCGACGGCCTGCGGGACGACGGTGTCGTCACGGCCCTGCACCACGGCCGTGGCGATGCCCGTCGGCAGCAGGGCGGCCGGGTCGGCCACAGCCGCCCGCTCCTTCCATTCCGCCTCGCCGCCGAGCAGCTGGGACACCGCACCGCCGCAGACGTCCAGCTCCACCGCGCGCTCGAAGTGCGCGATGGGCGCGAGGGCGACGACGCCGCGCAGCTCGGGCGGCGCGTCGAGGCGCCAGGGCGAACCGGCGGGCAGGACATGCCGGGCGGCCGCCCACAGCGCCAGGTGGCCGCCCGCCGAGTGCCCGGTGACGACCGTGCGCCGCGGGTCGGCCTGCGGCAGGTGGGTGCGTACGAGCCCGGGCAGGGCGTCGAGCGCGGCGGCCACGTCGTCGAAGGTCTCCGGCCACCGCCCGGCGACCGGGCCGTTGCCCCGGGGCGCGGGGATCTCGCCGCCCCGGCGGTACTCGACGTTGGCGACGGCGAAACCGCGGCGCGCCAGGAAGTCCGCGAAGGGCGTGACGTGGCGGCGGTCGTACGGAGCCCGCCAGGCGCCGCCGTGCAGCACGACGACGAGCGGCGCGCACTCGCCCTGGCGCGGGGCGTAGAAGTCCACGACCTGGTCCGGGTGGTCACCGTACGCGGCGGTGGAGTCCGGGTCGACGGCCGGATGCGACAGGGCCGACGCCTCCTCGGCGGCGTCGCGAGCGGCGCGTGCGGCGCGTGCGGCAGGGTCGGGCATGGTTGCTCAACCTTTCGGTGACGGGGCCGAATTGGCCTGACCTGCGGGGACGGTACCAGGACTGGCGCCCCCGCAGATCAGGGCCGAACATCAGCCCGTACGCCCCGAAAGAACGTCCACGAGCACGTCCGCCAGCACGCGCGCCGCCCGCTCGGTGTCGGCGAACCCGACGTACAGCGGCGTGAAGCCGAATCGCAGCACGTCAGGGCGGCGCAGGTCGCCGACGATGCCCCGGGCGATGAGCTCCTTCATCACGGCGGGAGCCTCCGGGCAGCGGAACGCGACCTGGCTGCCGCGCTCGGCGTGCGCCTCGGGCGTCACGGACGTGAGCCGGCCCTCGGGGACGTACGCGCGCACGCACTCCAGGAAGAAGTCCGTCAGCGCGAGGCTCTTGGCCCGTACGGCCTCGATGGACACCCCGTCCCACACGTCCAGCGCCGCTTCCAGCGCCAGCATGGAGAGGATGTCGGGCGTGCCGACACGCCCGCGCACCGCGCCCTCGGCCGCCGCGTACCGCGGCTCCATGGCGAAGGGGTCGGCGTGCGAGGTCCAGCCGGGCAGCGGGGAGTCGAAGCGCGGCTGGTGGCGCTCGGCGACGTACAGGTACGCGGGCGCGCCGGGGCCGCCGTTGAGGTACTTGTACGTGCAGCCGACGGCGAGGTCCACGCCGTGCGCGTCCAGGCCCACCGGGAGCGCGCCCGCGCTGTGGCACAGGTCCCACACGGCGAGGGCGCCGGCGGCGTGGATCGCCGCCGTCGTGCCGGGCAGGTCGTGGAGGCGTCCGGTGCGGTAGTCGACGTGGTTGACCAGTACGGCGGCGGTCCGCGGGCCGACGGCGGCCGGCACGTCACCGGGCGCGGCCGGCACCAGCCGCCTGCCGGTCATGCGGGCGGCCGACTCGGCGAGGTAGCCGTCCGTGGGGAACGTCGTCGCGTCGACCAGGATCTCGTCGCGGTCCTCGCCGGCCAGCCGTACGGCCCCGACCAGCGCCTTGAAGACGTTGACGCTCGTCGAGTCACCGACCACCACCTGGCCGGGCGCCGCGCCGACGAGGGGCGCGATCCGGTCGCCGATCCGCTCGGGCGCGGTCCACCAGCCGCTCTCGTCCCACGAGCGGATGCGCAGCTCGCCCCACTGGCGGTTGATGACGTCGGCCACGCGGTCGGGCACGTGGCGGGGCAGCGCGCCGAGCGAGTTGCCGTCGAGGTAGACACCGTCGTCGAGCGCGAACAGCTCGCGGTGCTTGGCCAGTTCGTCCTTGGCGTCCAGCAGGGACGCCCGGTTCCGGAGTTCAGACATGACTGCGCGCCGTCCACAGCTCGGGGAACACGTTCTTGCGGGCCCGCTTCTCCAGCCAGGCCACCCCGGCGGAGCCGCCCGTGCCCGTCTTGGAGCCCATCGCGCGGCGCGTGGCCACGAGATGGTCGTTGCGCCACCGCCACACCAGCTCGGCGACGTCCGTCAACGCCTCGCCGAGGCGCACGAGTTCGCCGTTCTGGTCCGGGTCCGCGTAGACGCTCGCCCAGATCTCCTCCACGGCCTGCGACGGCTCGTACCTCTGCGACAGGTCGCGGTCGAGGACCTCCGCCGGCACCGGCAGGCCGCGCCGCGCGAGGAGCCGCAGCACCTCGTCGTACAGGCTCGGCTCGTACAGCGCCTTCTCCAGCTCGGCGTGGACGCGCGGCGCGCCGCGGTGCGGCACCAGCATCGACGCGGACTTGTCACCGAGCAGGAACTCCAGCCGCCGGTACATCGCCGACTGGAAGCCGGAGCCCTCGCCGAGGGCGCTGCGGTAGGAGTTGAACTGCGCGGGGGTCAGCTGGGCGAGCGGCGTCCAGGAGGCGTTCAGCGCCTCCAGCTCGCGCACGGAGCGCTTCAGCGCGTCCATCGCGACGGGGAGGCGGTCCTCGCGCAGGGCGCGGCTCGCGGTCTCCCACTCGTGGACGATGACGGTGAACCACAGCTCCATGACCTGGGTGGTGACCAGGAAGACCATCTCTCCCGGATCGTCCGAGAGGGGGTGCTGGAGGTGGGTGAGGACGTCCGCCTGGACGTAGTCCTCGTACGGCGTCGTGCCTGCGAAGTCGAGGTTCGGGGTGTCCGAACCGGCCGCGGAGGCGTCGGGGGAAGTAGACATCGCTGTCTCCATCAATGCGTGCTACCGGGTAGCGGTCTGCCCCCCTTTTGGGCGCTCGGTTCGCCTCCGGGGCGCTCAAGCGTGCGTCGACGGTCGATCGTGCTCGGCCGCTCGTACCTCGCGACCTCCGCGCGTTCTCCCTTTCGACGCCCGCGCGCCCCTTTGGCTCACTCGCGAGTGTCCCGGCAGGTAGGGCCCCGGTCCCCTCGGGATCGCACACGCGTGCGCCTGCACGGTGTCTGTGTGCGACCCCAGTCGCATCATGACACGACCGGCTTCCTCACACGATCGGCCCCGTGAGGTACCGGCCGTCCTCGGCGTACGGCCAGGCGTTGGAGACGCAGCCGTCCAGGCCCTTGATCTGCTGCATCATCACCGGGGCGGGCTGCCCGGGGCCCGGGCAGCCCATGTGCTGCCGGATGCCTATCTCGTGCCCGATCTCGTGGTTGATGATCAGGTGCCGGTACTCGGCCGGGGTACCGGCGAACGTGGGCGAGCCGAGCATCCAGCGCTTGAGGTTCACGACGACGCCGTCGACGGTCTCGCAGTTCAGCTCGCCGCCCGTGTCGAGCCCCTGCGCCCCGCACAGCGCGTCGGCGGTGTCGGGGGTGGCGATCCGGATGACGAAGTCGGCGTCCTCCGTCACCAGCTGGAAGGAGCCGCGGCCGTGCGCGGCCCAGCCCCGCGGGTGCGCGAGGATCCCCTCGATCTCCTGAGCGGCCTGGGCGGCGGAGATCTCCAGGCCGCCGACGCCGTCGATGCCGTCCTCGACCTGGACGCGGTAGCGGCGCAGCGGGCCGGTGCCGACCTTGTCGCCGCCGGTGCGGGCGGTGGTGAAGGTCCCGGCGCCGGAGGACGGCACGGAGGACGGCACCGCGGCCGGGGGCTGCTGCTCCGGGGGCCGGGCCTTGCCGGGCTCCGGGGCGCGGGGCGAGGCGCTGCGGCTCGCGCGCGGCGAGGCGGCGGCGGACCGGTCGGGCGACGCGCTCGGCGGCGCCGGCTCCTCCAGCGGAGTGCCGGCGGGCGGCGCGAGGGTGCTGCCGGCGTTTCCGGGGCGGCCCGCGGCGGTCGGCTCGTCCGTGCCGCCGTCCCGCCACTGCGCGACGGCGGCGGCGCCGCCGAGGCAGAGGGTCACCAGGCCGAGGGCGAGCAGCACCCTCGGGACGGCGGAACGGCGGGCCGCACGGCGGGTGCCGCCGCGCCGTCTGCCGCCACCGCCCTTGCGGCGACGGCCTCCTGTGGGTGCGGCGGCACGTTTGCCCACGAGTGATCTTCCCCCCGGTGATTCGCTGGCTTGTGCGATCGTACCGGGCGGTAGACGGCTGGGCGGGGCCCGTCGTGGAGGCGGGCCGCGCCTTCGGGGCGGGTCAGCCGAGGGTGTCGGCCGCGAGGGGCGAGGAGTCGCGCAGGAACGTCGAGCAGCGCTCGTACTCCTCCTGCTCACCGATCGCCTGCGCGGCGCGCGCCAGGGCGTGCAGGGCCCGCAGGAAGCCCCGGTTCGGCTCGTGCTCCCACGGCACCGGGCCGTGGCCCTTCCAGCCGTTGCGGCGGAGGGCGTCCAGGCCGCGGTGGTAACCGGTCCTGGCGTACGCGTACGACTCCACGACCCGGCCGGCCTGGAACGCGTCGTCGGCGAGCTGCGCCCACGCCAGCGAGGACGACGGGTACTTGGCGGCGACGTCGGAGGGCGCGGCACCGGAGGCCAGCAGCTCGCGCGGCTCCGGGTCGTCGGGGAGGTGCGTGGGGGGCGGACCGCCCAGCAGGTTCTCGTGAAGGGACATGCCCCTAGTGTCACAGGCCCGGCACCGCGGGAGCGATGCCGGGCCTGTGTCGGACGATCAGGTCGTTACTTCAGCTTGGTGCCGGTGGAGCGCAGCGCCGCGCACGCCTCGGTGACGCGCTGGGCCATGCCCGCCTCGGCCAGCTTGCCCCAGGTGCGCGGGTCGTAGGTCTTCTTGGAGCCGACCTCGCCGTCGACCTTCAGCACGCCGTCGTAGTTCTTGAACATGTGGTCCGCGACCGGACGGGTGAAGGCGTACTGGGTGTCCGTGTCGATGTTCATCTTCACGACGCCGTTCTCCAGCGCGGTGGAGATCTCCTCCTGCGTGGAGCCGGAGCCGCCGTGGAAGACGAAGTCGAAGGGGTTGGCCTTGCCGAAGCGCTCGGCGACACCCTGCTGGAGGTCCTTGAGCAGCTCGGGGCGGAGCACGACGTTGCCCGGCTTGTAGACGCCGTGGACGTTGCCGAAGGAGGCGGCCAGCAGGTAGCGGCCCTTCTCGCCCAGGCCGAGCGCCTCGGCGGTGCGGATGGCGTCGTCGACGGTGGTGTACAGCTCGTCGTTGATCTCGTGGGTGACGCCGTCCTCCTCGCCGCCGGTCGGGGTGATCTCGACCTCAAGGATGATCTTCGCGGCGGCGGCCTGCGCGAGCAGCTCCTGGCCGATGGCCAGGTTGTCGGCGAGGGTCTCGGCGGAGCCGTCCCACATGTGGGACTGGAACAGCGGGTTCTCACCCTTGGCGACGCGCTCGGCGGACAGGGCGAGCAGCGGACGCACGTAGCCGTCCAGCTTGTCCTTCGGGCAGTGGTCGGTGTGGAGCGCGACGGTGATGTCGTACTTCGCGGCGACGATGTGCGCGAACTCGGCCAGGGCGACCGCGCCCGTGACCATGTCCTTGCTGTACTGGCCGCCCAGGAACTCCGCACCACCGGTCGAGATCTGGATGATGCCGTCGCTCTCGGCCTCCGCGAAGCCCCGCAGGGCCGCGTGCAGAGTCTGCGACGAGGTGACGTTGATGGCCGGGTAGGCGAACTTGCCTGCCTTCGCCCGGTCGAGCATCTCGGTGTAGACCTCGGGGGTTGCGATGGGCATCTGTCCGCTCCTTGTGATGTGCGGTTGCGTTCGTTGCTATCCCTGACCTGGGGGCGACGTCATCGTCGCACTCATCATCCCAGACGGGGGCCCGAGCTCCACCGGCGCGTGCCAAGAGGGGCGGTCCGTTTCACGTGAAACAGACCGCCCCTCGGCAACACCGCAGGTCAGATACGTCAGGCGAGACCGAGCTCGTCGAGGGCGTACGCGTAGAGGTACGGCACACCCGCCGTCTCGCTGATCTTCTCCGCCGCGCCGGTGGCCCGGTCGACGATCGTCGCCACGGCGACGACCTCCGCGCCCGCCTCGCGGACCGCCTCGACGGCCGTCAGCGGCGAACCGCCGGTGGTGGAGGTGTCCTCCACGACGAGGACGCGGCGGCCCTTGATGTCCGGGCCCTCCACACGGCGCTGCATGCCGTGCGCCTTGGCCGCCTTGCGGACGACGAAGGCGTCGAGCTGCCGGCCGCGCGCGGCGGACGCGTGCAGCATCGAAGTGGCAACCGGGTCGGCGCCGAGGGTGAGGCCGCCCACCGCGTCGTAGTCGAGGTCGGCGGTCAGATCGAGCATGACCTGACCCACGAGCGGTGCGGCAGCGCCGTCCAGGGTGATCCGGCGCAGGTCGACGTAGTAGTCGGCCTCCAGACCCGAGGAGAGGGTCACCTTGCCGTGCACCACGGCCTTGTCCTTGATCTGCTGCAGCAGCTCGGCACGTACGTCAGTCATGCCCCCGAGCTTAAGCGCCGCCGCTCACCGCCGCTGACAGCCACCGCTCACAGCCGCCGCCACGCCCAGGTGGACTCGATCTCCAGCGGCTCGATGGGCGTGACCAGGCGCGGGTGGGTGTTGAGGCCGTTGGGCGGGCCCGACTGGGGCTCGACGCAGACGGCTTCCTCCTGCTCGTCGTAGACGACCACCCACTCGGCGCGGCTGGTGACCTTGAGCTCCAGGCGCCCGGGCCAGGTGAGGGTGACGTCCACGCCGTCGGGCATGCCGAAGCAGTCGTCCCAGGGGCCGGTCCGCGGGTCGATCCGGCGCCCGGTGGGCAGGTGGTCGTCCCCGCGCTCCTCCTGCCAGGCGGCGGTGAAGTCGAGGCGCACCTCCTCGCCGTCACCGTCAAGGGTGCGGTTGAACCAGGGGTGCCAGCCGGCCTGCGCCGGGAAGGAGTCGCCGTACGTCTCGACGCCGAGCCGCAGGGTCAGCGCGTCCTCGGTCAGCTCGAAGATCTGGGTGACCCGCCCCGGGTACGGCCACGGCTCGGCGAGGTCGTACGTGAACGCCGCCTCCGCCTTGTCGGCGCGTGCGGTGTGCCAAGCGGCGTCGCGACCGGTGCCGTGAATGGCGTGCGGGGGCGCGTTCAGGCGCAGCTGGTGGCGCGTCGCGCCGTTCAGGAACCGGCCGTTCGCGACCCGCCCGCACCACGGCACCATCGGGAAGGAGCCGTACCGCTCGCCCTGCCGGAGCAGTTCCGTGCCGGCGATACGGAGGCTCTCGATACGGCACCCGTTGTCCGGGCGGACGGTCAACTCCGCGTCTCCGGCCACGAGCCGGACGCGCGCGCTCTCGGCGCTGCTACTGGTCACGTCAGTCACACCACCGACACTACTTCCGCCGGTTCCGGCGCCGCAGCGCGCGCCCGGCGACCACGGCGGACGCGAGCGCGAGCGCGGCGGCGGGGGCCAGCCACCGCAGGGTCGCGGTGGCCGACGCGGCCTCCGGACCCGGCGTGGGCGCGTAACGCCCGCGCGGCGGCGCGTGGTCGACCTCCTCGGCGCTGCGCCCGATCATGGTCCGCCGCGCGTGCGCGGCCTCGGCGGGGGGCTCGTCCGGCCCGAACGCGTCGGCGTCCTCGTCCTCGTCCGCCGGGGAGTCCAGGGCGGAGGGAGGCACGGGGGTGTCGTACAGCCGCGTCTCGGCGCCCTCGTCGACCCCGTCGTCGTCGACGTCGACATCGTCCACGTCAACATCGTCCTCGTCCTCGTCCGGAGAGGCGGACCAGTCGGGGGCCGTGGCCGTGTTCGCCAGGGACTCGGCGAAACGGTCCAGCAGGCGGTGTGCCGTGGCGGCCGTCGCGTCGGCCGGGAGTTCCGCCAGGCGGCCGTCCGCCCGGAGGGTCGCGGTGATGGCGAGCGTCGTGCCGCCCTCGGCCTCCGCCGGACGCACCGTCATGGCCAGCTTCACCGAACCGGAGCCGCGCACCTCCGTGCCCTCGCCCTCGACGGCGTACACGCCGTCCTCCTGCTCGGTGACGCGCAGGGTGCCGCGGTAGGTGATCGAGTGACCGCCGGCGCGCACCTTGAGGCGGCCCGACAGCGGGCCGGCCGACGCGTCGGCGTCCTGTTGGAGCCCTGGGACGCAGCGGGCGACGCGGGCGGGGTCCGCCAGGACCTCGCGGACGGCTTGCACGGTGACCGGAACGAACACCTCATGCTCCATGGGAGCCGAGCCTACCGACGCCCGGCGCTCACGTCACTCGGCGTACCGCGGGTGTACCAGCGTGGAGGGCGGCAGCTCCCCCGCGGGGGCGGGGCCGGAGCAGTGCCCGGGCGGCGCGCCCGGCGAGGGCGGCGGGCCGGACACCGCCGCGAGGAGGAACCCCCAGTCGCCCGGCGCCGCCCCGCCGCCCGTGGAGCGGTCGGGCCCGGCGGCGAAGCCGGAGCGCCTCCCCGCGACGCAGTACGCCCGGGTCGAGAAGCCGGCCGCGCGCAGGGTGGCGTCCACCGTCCAGTAGGCGTGCGGCCGGGACGCCGACGGCCCCGCGTGGACGGCGAGCCGCCCGCTGTCGTCGAGCGCCCGCGCCGCCAGGCCGTAGAACTCCTGGGAGTAGAGCTTGGTGGAGGCGGTGATGCCGGGGTCCGGCAGGTCCGACAGCACCACGTCGTACACCCCCGGCTCCGCCGCCTCGCGCAGCCAGCGGAAGGCGTCGGCGTGCACCACCCGCACCCTCGGGTCGGCGTACGCGCGGTCGTTGAGCCGCGCGAGGGCCGGGTCCGTGCGGGCGAGGCGCACCACGCCGGGGTCCAGCTCGACCACCGTCACCGCCTCGACGTCGGCGTACCGCAGGACTTCGCGGAGCGCCAGTCCGTCGCCTCCGCCGAGGATCAGCACGCGCCCGTGCCGCCCGCGCATCGCCGGGTGGACCAGCGCCTCGTGGTAGCGCCGCTCGTCGTGCCCGCTGACGCGCAGCCGCCCGTCCAGGAACAGCTCCGGCGGCTCGTCCGCCCCGCCCGTGAGCACCACTTCCTGGACGCTCGTCTGGACGGCGACCCGCACCCGCTCGCCGTACACCGCCCGCCGCGCCGCCCGCTCGAAGTCGTCGACCAGGGCGGCCGCGGTCGCCAGCACTCCCAGGACCACCACATTGGCGATGGCGAGGAGCCACCGCTCACGGCCCGTCAGGTCCCGTGCGAACAGCCACAGCACGAGCGCCCCGCCCGCGACCACGTTGACGGCCCCGGTGAGCAACGCGCTGGTCAGCTGCCCCAGCCACGGCAGCAGGAGGAAGGGGAAGGCCAGCCCGCCGACGAGCGCTCCCACGTAGTCCGCGGCGAAGAGATCCGCGACCGTGCCGCCCGGATCCTGCTCGGGGCGGTGCGAGATCCGCTGGATCAGCGTCATCAGCAGCGGTATCTCGGCGCCGATCAGCACGCCGATCGCGAGCGAGAACGCGACGAGTGCCTCCCGCGCCCCGCCCGCCCACGCGAACGCGGCGTACAGCACCAGCGCCGAGCAGCCGCCGACCAGCGCCAGCGCGGCCTCGACGAGACCGAAGCCGACTGCCGCGCGGCAGCGCAGCCGCTTGGCGAGCAGCGCCCCCACGCCCATCGCGAAGACCATCACGGACAGCACGACGGACGCCTGAGTGACGGAGTCCCCGATGAGATACGACGCGAGGGCGACCAGCTCCAGCTCGTACACCAGCCCGCAGGCGGCGCAGACGAAGACCGCGAACAGCACCAGGAACCGCCCCGCGCGCTGCCGCAGGGGCAGGGCCGCCGCGGCCCGCGCGGACGGCGGCACGGCGGTGCGGGAGGCGGACGGTGCTTCGATCACTCCATAACGCTACGTCGCGCCCTGGTGACCACTCGTCACCCACACGGGTGGACTTCCCGCGGTGCAGGCATACGGACGCCCACCCTCGTCCTGGTGACGACCAGCTGCCCCTCCTGCGGGTACGCGTGCCAGGTGCGCCACCGCACCTGGCCTTCCTGCCGCTGCGCCAGCATCGCCGTGAAGGCGTGCGGCGAGCCCGGGAACGTACCGGCGAGGCCGTGGGGATGGTCCGCCACGAGCGCGAGCAGCTCCTGCGCGCGCCCGGCGAACGACCCCTCGGACAACGTCTCGACGCGGGCGGCGAACTCGTACTCCCACGCACCGATCCGCTCGGCCACGCCCAGCGGCAGCGGCGTGCTGCTGCCCGGCATGCAGGCCACGGTCTCCGAGCATCTGCCCCGCTCCTCCTCCAGCAGGACCTGGTGCGAGGCGCCGAGAAGTCTCAACTGGATCGTGGCGCCGCCGAGTTCGAGATCGAGCACGGCGAGGGCGGGCAGCGCCTCGCGCCCCAGCGCCCAGGCCAGGTCGTCGGCGCGCGTGTCGGTGTACGCGGTGTTGAGCGTCGTGAGCATGGGTCGTCTCCGCAAACACGGTTTGACGGGTGGACGGGGGCGTCCCGGGAAGGCTTCAGAGGGACCGGCGCATCTCCGCCTCGGGGTCCACTCACGAGGTCCGAGGACTGGATGGTTTCGACAGCGAGGGAATCACGAACTGCGAGTGACTCACAGCGGTTTTACCCAACTTGCTGTGGTTTCCATCCCTTGGGGGGCCTGACGGTTCAACTGTTCAACATAAATGGACCGGTAGACCCTACAAACGGTCAACGCAAGGGAGCCCGGCGCGAGTTGTGCGGCGCCGGACCCCCTCAGTGGTGTCGCGGACCGGCTGCCCCGTGTCAGCCGCCTCCGCCACCGCATCCGCCCCCTCCGCCACCACCACCGCCGCCGCAGGAGGAGGAGCTGCCGCCACAGGACGAGCCACCGCCGCACGAGGAGCCTCCCCCGCCCCCCGCCCACCAGCTGTTGCCGCGCCGGCGCGAGCTCCGCGGCCGGCCGCCGCTGTCCCCGGCGCGCGCGGCGAGCACGATCACCAGCGTGGCCAGGCCCGCCGCGACCACGATCGGACCGATGTCCATGGGCTTCCCCTTCCCCCGTCGTCATACGTGAGTGGGGGATGCCCCCACCGTCCCCCGCCCCAATCGGAATTGAGCAAGTCCAGAGGTTTCAGCTGCACCCGCCCCCGCCGCCACCGCAGGACGAGCCGCAGGAGCTCGAACAGGACGAGGAGCTGGAGCACAAGGCGCCGGAGGAGGAGCTGGAACAGGACGAAGAGCCGGACGACGCGCCGGACGACGCGCCGGACGCGCTCGACGAGGAGCGGGCCGGCTTCGCCGGCGTCCTCGGCACGTACGGGCTATCACCCGCCCACCAGCTGCCGCTCCCGCTGCCCCGTATCTCCTGGACCCTCTCCTCGGACCTGACGACCGCCAGGACCACACCACCCACGATGGCGACGACCGCCGCCACATACAGGATCGCTTCCATGGCGGGGGGATCCCCCGGCCACACGGCGGTGAAAGCAGACTTGAGCCAGTCCAGAGGTTCGGCTCAGGATGGCCGCCATGACACTGCCGCCGCGACCGCCGCGCCCCCTGCTGAACCGCCGCCTCGCCGCCTTCGGCACGACGATCTTCGCGGAGATGTCCGCGCTGGCCGTCCGCACCGGCTCCATCAACCTGGGCCAGGGCTTCCCCGACACCGACGGTCCCGAGGAGGTCCGGGAAGCGGCGGTGCGCGCCCTGCGCGACGGCCGCGGCAACCAGTACCCGCCCGGCCCCGGCATCCCGGAGCTGCGCACCGCCGTCGCCGAGCACCAGCGCAGCCGCTACGGCCTGGCGTACGACCCCGACACCGAGGTCCTCGTCACGGCCGGCGCCACGGAGGGCATCGCGGCGGCCCTGCTGGCACTGGTCGAGCCGGGCGACGAGGTGATCGCGCTGGAGCCGTACTACGACTCGTACGCCGCCTGCATCGCGATGGCGGGCGGCACCCGCGTCCCGGTCATGCTGCGGCCGTCCGGGGACCGGTTCACGCTCGACCTGGACGAGCTGCGGGCCGCGGTCACCGACCGCACCCGCCTCATCCTGCTCAACACCCCGCACAACCCCACCGGCACCGTCCTCACCCGCGAGGAGCTCGCCGCCATCGCCGCGCTCGCCGTCGAGCGCGACCTGCTCGTCGTCACCGACGAGGTGTACGAGCACCTCGTCTTCGACACCGCCGAGCACGTGCCCCTCGCGACCTTCCCCGGCATGCGCGAGCGGACCGTGACCCTGTCCTCCGCGGGCAAGACGTTCTCGTACACGGGCTGGAAGGTCGGCTGGGTGACCGCGTCCGCCCCGCTCGTGACGGCCGTCCGCACCGCCAAGCAGTACCTCACCTATGTGAGCGCGGGCCCCTTCCAGTACGCCGTCGCCGAGGCGCTGCGCCTGCCGGAGGCCTACTTCACCGGCCTCCGCGCGGACCTGGGCGCCAAGCGCGACCTGCTCGCCGGCTCCCTCGCGGAGGTGGGGTTCCGGGTCTTCCGGCCGCAGGGCACGTACTTCATCACCGCCGACATCACCCCGCTCGGCGAGAAGGACGGCCTGGCCTTCTGCCGGAGCCTGCCGGAGCGGTGCGGCGTGGTCGCGGTGCCGACGATGGTCTTCTACGACGACCCGGAGGCCGGCCGCGCCCATGTGCGGTTCGCCTTCTGCAAATCGGAGGGACTGCTCCGCGAGGCGGCGGACCGGCTCCAGGCGCTCAAGCGGCTGTAGCCGCTCGTCGGGCCGCTGTCACGGCGACACGCGCGCGGGGGACCCGGCCGGGGCGGCGACCACCCGGGCGGATCCTCTGCGCTCGCGCCGCCGCCGTGCTCCGCACAGGGTCGGGGTGAACCGTCCCGCGCACGCGCACGGAGGTGCACCCTGTCCGCCGAGACGTCCGCCGAGACCTTCCGCCCCGGCGCGCCGAGCGCGGCCTGGCGGCCCCTCGCCGCGCTGCACCGGGCCGCGCCCGCGCTGGGGCTGTTCGCCGCCGCCCGGCTGACCGGGATGCTGGTGATGGCGCTGTGGGCCTGGCACACCGGCCGCTCGCCGCGCGCGCTGCTCGCCGGTTCCTGGGACTCCGACTGGTACCTGCGGATCGCCGCCCACGGCTACGGCAGGACGCTGTACTGGCCGGACGGCGCGGTCCAGTCCGACCTGGCGTTCTTCCCGCTCTACCCCGGGCTCGTCCGCGTGGTGACGGCGGTCCTGCCGGTCACGGGCGGCACCGCCGGGCTGCTGGTCTCCTGGACGGCGGCGGGCGCGGCCGCCTGGGGCATCTTCCGGATCGGCGAGCGGCTGTACGGGCGGGGCGTGGCGACCGCGCTGGTGGCGCTGTGGGGGCTGCTGCCGCACTCGATCGTGCTGTCGATGGCGTACACGGAGCCGGTGATGACCGCCTTCGCGGCCTGGGCGCTGTACGCGGTGCTGACCCGGCACTGGCTGTGGGCGGGGGCGCTCGCGGCCCTGGCGGGCGCGGCGCGCCCGAACGGGGTCGCCGTCGCGGCGGCGGTGGTGGTGACGGCCGTCTGCGCCCTGGTGCGGGACGCACGCAGCCGGACCGACTGGCGGGTGTGGGCGGGGGCCGCGCTGGCCCCGGCCGGCTGGGCGGGCTACGTGCTGTGGGTGGGCGCGCGCCGCGGCGATCTGCTGGGCGGCTACTTCGCGGTGCAGGCCGGCTGGACGTCGCGGTTCGACTTCGGGGTCGGCACCCTGCGCTTCGTCCGCACCGTCGTCACCCGCCCCATGGACCTCGGCTTCACCATGTCGCTGGCGCTGACGGCCGTCGGGGTGGTGCTCCTCGCGCTCTTCCTGCTGGACCGGCCGCCGCTGCCGCTGGTCGTCTACACGGCGGTGCTGGTGGTCATCGCGGTCGGCGGCTCCGGGTTCTTCGAGTCGAAGCCGCGTTTCCTGCTGCCGGCGTTCCCGCTGCTGGTGCCGGTGGCGTACGCGCTGCGGAAAGCCCGGCCGGGGGCGGCGGTCGTGGTGACCGCCGCCCTGGCCGGGCTGTCGTTCGCCTACGGGGCGTACGTGCTCACGCTCGCCACCATGGCCCTGTGACCGCCTATTCGGCGTCCCCGTCCGGGCCGCCGGCGCCCTCGGCGCCCTCCAGGCCGAACTGCTCCACGAGCCACTTGTCGAACTCGATGGACGCCCGCACCCAGCTGACCGTCGACTGCACGAAGTGCTCCAGGTTGACCCCGGTGCCGATCAGCATCTGTGCCTCGCCGATGAGCCGGACGGTGGCGCCGCCCTGCTCGTCCTCGTGCAGGTGCGAGTAGACCTTCGGCCACAGGGTGCGGCGGTTCCAGTCGTCGATCGTCTCGAGGATCTTCTCCTTGTTCTCGACCGGGTGCGCCCGGTCGTAGAAGGTCCGCACCGAGTAGACCTGCTGGTCGCCCTCGCCGCGGAACATGAAGTACGTGCGGAACTCCTCCCAGGGCGCCGCGAGGTCGCCCTCGTCGTCGACGACGTACTTCAGCTCCATCTGCTCGAGGAGCTGCTTGACGAGATCCTGGTCCGGGACGACGGGGCCCGCCGGTCCTGCGGCCTGCTGCGGCTGGGGCTGGCCCCCGAAATTCGGAATCGAGGACGGGTCGATGCTCACCGTGAATTTCCCTTCGTACGATTGCGGCCATCCTCTCCCATCCCCGCCCGGACGTGGCAAGCGCGGACGGCGGCGATCCGCTGCCGGCTGACATGATTCCGTGCTCATGACGGGGAAGAGCGGAAAAGAAGAGAAGCGGCGCGGTACGCGCTGGGGATGGATATGCCTGGCCCTGCCGGCGGTCCTGGGGCTGCCGGCCGGCTGTCTCGCGTGGGGCGCGTACTCCCTGAGCGAGTCCGGCCGGGAGCAGCCGGTGCCCTGTGACAAGGCGATGGCCTACGCCCGGGGCGCCCTGCCCGAGGGCGCCCGCGACGCCCGCTGCTCGGGCGCCCACTGGCAGGACACCTACGTCAGGGCCGAGTTCCGGATGGAGCGTGCCGCCGCGGAGCCCTGGATCGCGAAGACCTGGCCGGCGGCGGAGCCCCGCGCCGGGTCCTGCGACACGGACCTGTGCCTGCACGCGGAGTACGGCGACGCGGACCTCTCGGCCGTGGGCCTGGAGGTGACGTACGAGGACGGGGAGACCGCCCTCGTACGCCTCTTCGCCCACGGCACGTAGCGCCGGTGCCTTCCGCCGGGCCTTGCGCTACCGCACCGCGCCCACGACCAGGCCGTCGTCCGCGCGGTCGACGCGGACCGTGTCGCCGTCCCTGACCTCGCCCGCGAGGATCTCCTTGGCGAGGCGGTCGCCGATCGCCGTCTGGACCAGGCGGCGCAGCGGGCGGGCGCCGTACGCCGGGTCGAAGCCCTCGATGGCGAGCCAGTCCAGGGCCTCGGGGGTGACGTCCAGGGTGAGGCGCCGCTCGGCGAGGCGCGCCGCCAGGCGTGCGATCTGGAGCTTCGCGATGTGGGCGAGCTGCTCGCGGTCGAGGGCCGAGAAGACGACGATGTCGTCCAGTCGGTTGAGGAACTCCGGCTTGAAGGAGGCGCGGACGACCTCCAGCACCTGCTCCTTCTTCTGCTCCTCCGGGGTGACCGGGTCCATCAGGAAGTGGCTGCCCAGGTTGGAGGTGAGGATGAGGATGGTGTTGCGGAAGTCGACCGTACGGCCCTGGCCGTCGGTCAGCCGTCCGTCGTCCAGGACCTGGAGCAGGATGTCGAAGACCTCCGGGTGGGCCTTCTCCACCTCGTCCAGCAGCACCACGCTGTACGGGCGGCGGCGCACGGCCTCGGTGAGCTGGCCGCCCTCCTCGTAGCCGACGTAGCCGGGGGGCGCGCCGACGAGCCGGGAGACGCTGTGCTTCTCGCCGTACTCGCTCATGTCGATGCGGACCATGGCCCGCTCGTCGTCGAAGAGGAAGTCGGCGAGCGCCTTGGCCAGCTCGGTCTTGCCGACACCGGTGGGGCCGAGGAAGAGGAACGATCCGGTGGGCCGGTCGGGGTCGGAGATCCCGGCGCGGGTGCGGCGGACCGCGTCCGACACCGCCCGTACGGCCTCGGTCTGGCCGATCAGGCGGCGGCCGAGCTCGTCCTCCATGCGCAGCAGCTTCTGGGTCTCGCCCTCCAGCAGGCGCCCGGCCGGGATGCCGGTCCAGGCGCCGACCACGTCGGCGATGTCGTCGGCGCCGACCTCGTCCTTGACCATCGTGCTCTTCCGGTCACCGGTCTTCGCCGCTTCCTGCTCGGCCTCGGTGGCCGCCTCCAGCTCCCGCTCGACGGCCGGGATCTCGCCGTACAGCAGCTTGGACGCGGTGTCGAAGTCGCCGTCGCGCTGGGCGCGCTCGGCCTGGCCGCGCAGGTCGTCGAGCTTCTCCTTCAGCTCACCGACGCGGTTGAGGCCCTGCTTCTCCTTCTCCCAGCGGGCGGTCAGGCCGCGCAGCTCCTCCTCGCGGTCGGCGAGGTCGCGGCGCAGCTTCTCCAGGCGCTGCACGGACGCGGGGTCGGACTCGTTCTTGAGCGCGAGCTCCTCCATGCGCAGGCGGTCGACGGAGCGCTGGAGCTCGTCGATCTCGACGGGCGAGGAGTCGATCTCCATGCGCAGCCGGGACGCGGCCTCGTCGACGAGGTCGATGGCCTTGTCCGGCAGGAAGCGGGAGGTGATGTAGCGGTCCGAGAGCGTGGCCGCGGCGACGAGCGCCGAGTCGGCGATCTGGACCTTGTGGTGGGCCTCGTACCGGCCCTTCAGGCCGCGCAGGATCGCGATGGTGTCCTCGACGCTCGGCTCGGCGACCAGGACCTGCTGGAAGCGGCGCTCCAGGGCGGGGTCCTTCTCGATGCGCTCGCGGTACTCGTCGAGGGTGGTGGCGCCGACCATGCGCAGCTCGCCGCGGGCGAGCATGGGCTTGAGCATGTTGCCCGCGTCCATGGCGGAGTCGCCGCCGGCGCCCGCGCCGACGACCGTGTGCAGCTCGTCGATGAAGGTGATGATCTGGCCGTCGCTCGCCTTGATCTCGGACAGGACGGTCTTCAGCCGCTCCTCGAACTCGCCGCGGTACTTCGCGCCCGCGACCATCGCGCCGAGGTCGAGCGCGACCAGCCGCTTGTTCTTCAGGCTCTCCGGGACGTCGCCCTTGACGATGCGCTGGGCGAGGCCCTCCACCACGGCGGTCTTGCCGACGCCGGGCTCGCCGATGAGCACGGGGTTGTTCTTGGTGCGGCGGGACAGCACCTGCACGACGCGGCGGATCTCCTGGTCCCGGCCGATGACCGGGTCCAGCTTCCCTTCGCGGGCCGCGGCGGTGAAGTCGGTGCCGAACTTCTCGAGGGCCTTGTACTGGCCCTCCGGGTCCGGTGTGGTCACGCGGCGTCCTCCCCTCGCCTTCTCGAAGGCGTCCAGCAGCTTGCGCGCCCCGGCGCCCTGCCGCTCCAGCAGTTCGCCCGCCGGGCCGCCCTTGGCGGCGACCCCGATGAGCAGGTGTTCGGTCGACACGTAGTCGTCGCCGAGCTCCTTGGCGCGCTGCGTGGCGTCGGCGACGACGGCGAGCAGGTCGCGGTTGGGCTGGGGCGGGGCGACGGTGGAGCCGGTGACGCTGGGCTGGGCGGCGAGCAGCCGCTCGGCACCCGAGCGCAGCGAGGCCTGGTCGGCGTCGACGGCGGCGAGCAGGTCGATGATGTTCTCGTTGTCCTGGCCCTCGAGCAGCGCGAGCAGCAGGTGCGCGGGGGTCAGGTCGGGGTGCCCGTCGGACACGGCACGGCTGGTGGCCGCGTTGAGCGCGTCCCGGCTCCGGTTGGTCAGCTCGGCGTCCACGTCGACGTCTCCTCCTCTTCTTCCATTCCTGGCTTTGACTCATCCAACGTACACAAAGTTGAGTCTATTCCACTCAAGCTGGCTCGCGGAAGCCACCCCCGGTAGGTTCCGGCACATGGCCATAGACCCCCGTAACCCCGGCGACTCGTACCTCGGCTTCTGGCGCGAGTACCACATGTGCACCCTCACCACGCCCCGCCCGGACGGCACACCGCACGTCGTCGCGGTGGGCGTGACGTACGACCCCGAGGGCGGCGAGAAGGGCATCGCCCGGGTGATCACCAACAAGCACAGCCGCAAGGTCGCCAACGTGCTCGCGGCGGGCGCCGACGGGGCGCGGGTCGCGGTCTGCCAGGTCGACAAGGGGCGCTGGGCCACGCTGGAGGGCGTGGCCCGGATCCGTACGGAGCCGGACGTCGTCGCGGACGCGGTCGCCCGGTACGCGGAGCGCTACGGCCGCACACCCTCGCCCAACCCCGACCGGGTCGTCATCGAGATCGCACTCACGCGCGCCATGGGCCGCGCCTGACCCGGACACAACAGGTCCAAGAAGGCAAAAAGCACAGCGGCACCATCGTGTTCAGGTCACGATGGTGCCGCTGTGTGGGGGAAGCACCTGAGCGATTTACAACGACGGGGGAACCGCTCAGGCGCTGCGGGGGGTGGCGGTGGTGGTCTCCGGCTCGACGAGCTGGTGGTCACGCTGGTCGAGGTTGACGAAAATCATGCCGTAGCGAATGGCGCACCGGACGGGCTGTGGGGCCCCGCGGGGCCGGCGCAGGCAGCGGTAGGCGCGGATGTCCTCGTCGTCGCCTCGCGTGATGACGATGGGCTCACCGAAGAGGGTGACCATCAACGAATCGCCACTGTGCGGCACGGCCGTGACGAGGTCGATGAAATGCCACCCGGAGCGGTAGGCCGACGCCATCTCGCGACGGAAGCGCGAGTCGTCGGGAACGTTCATGCGCCCGCGGACCCCCAACCGGGATCGTTGGCGGCCGGAGCGGTCCCGCCCCAGCCCGGGTCCAGGGCTTCGGCGGCGAGCGGAGCCTTCGCACCCCAACCGGGGTCCAGGGCTTCGGCGGCGAGCGGAGTCGCTCCACCCCACCCGGGGTCCAGGGCCGCAGCGACGTGCGTCGTCCCCGCGCCCCAGCCGGGATCCTCGGCGGACACCGCGATTCCCACCCCTGCAGCAGCGAAGAGCGCGACGCCGGCGACGGCGTGTATGAGCTTCTTGGCCATGACCGAGCAACCTCACTTGACGGTAATTCATCCCGCTCCCCCGCAGTCATGACGATGACTCACTCCCCACGCTTTCACCACTGGCTCAATGCATCATGTTCCTGAATCGGAAAAAGCCTGGGGGTGTACATATGCAACCGGATCGGGATGGACACGGACATCCCCATAGTCACTTCGAGCTCTGCGAGACGGGTTCCCAGCTCTACGCGGACGCTCTTCGCGCCGGGCGCATCGCGCGTGCCGAGGTCGCGCCGGCCCCGTGTCTCCTCGACCTGGACCTGCTGCGACCGGACCCCGACGACGCACAGTGGCTGCGGCCCGTGCCGCCGTCCACGGCGCTGGCCCACCTGATACTGCCGATAGAGAAGGAGATACAGGAGCGCAGACGGCTCACCCTCGCCCTCGCCGACGCTTTCGAGCCATTCATGGCGGTCAGCGCGCAGATGCCGTCCACCACCCACGCCATCAGCGTGCTGGAGGGCCTGAAGCGCATCAACGCCAGCCTGGACCGCGCCGTCGCCGACTGCTCGGTGGAGCTCCTGACCGTACAGCCCGGCAGCGGCCGCAGCGCCCACACCTTCGGCGAGGCCCTGCGCCGGGTACGGCCGCTCCTGGGCCGGGGCATCAAGATGCGGACCCTCTACCAGCACACGGCCCGCCACCAGCCCATCACCCTGGCCTACCTGGAGCGCATCGGGCCCGAGGTGGAGGTGCGCACGCTGGAGGAGATCATCGACCGGCTCATCATCGTGGACCGGAAGGTCGCCTTCGTCCCCGCCAGCCGCGACCGCCAGGTCGCCCTGGAGCTGCGCCACCCGGGGCTCGTGGAGTACCTGGTCGGCGTCTTCGAGCAGTTCTGGCTCCAGGCCATCCCCCTGGAGAAGCCCGTCACCTACGAGCCCCACCCCCACGGCATCAGCGGCGTCCAGCGCTCCATCGCCAAACTGCTCGTCGAGGGCCACGTGGACGAGGCGATCGCGCGGCGCCTCGGCATGAACGTCCGCACCTGCCGGGCGCACATCGCCAAGCTGGCCTCCGCGCTCGGCAGCGGCAGCCGGGCGCAACTCGGCTACCTCATCGCCCAGTCCGGCATCCTGGAGCACGGCGACTGACCGACGGGACCGATCGACCGGACCGATCAGCCCGCAGGCCTGGCCCACGCGGTGGTCTCGACCGCGTCGGTGTGGCCGAGGTCCAGCGGGCCGCCGTCGCCGGGCGCGACAGTCCGCGGCGGGACGCAGCACGAACGCCGAGGGCCGCGCCCTGGTGTCGAGGTTCGAGCCGAGCCGTACGGTGACGTCGTGCTTCCGCCGCTCCGCGTCGAGGACTTCGAGCGCGGGGTAGCCGCTCACCTCGAACGGCTCCGTACCGCAGTTGAGCAGCGTCACCCCCATGCCCCGCACCCCCATGGCGGCGTTCACCAGGCCCGCGGAGACCCGTACGCCGGAGTCCGGGCACGCGCCGGCCGCCTCGGCAGCCGCCTCGGGCGCCGGAGAGGCCGTCGTACGGACCGGCAGAGGCCCGCCGCGCCCCTCTCGTCGTCGCAGGCCGCCACGAGGGCCGCCAGAGCCACCAGCAGCGCCGCCGTCGGCAGGCGTCTCGGGGTACGCGTCCGGACAGCCTAAAGGCCCCCTCCGTACGCCGAAGGGGGCCCTTGGGAACAGCTGTTGCCGCTCGGGATTACTGCTCGGCTCGCTTGGTGGCCGGACGCCACACCACCAGCGCGCTCGCCTGCTGCACGTCCTGGTACGGCACGAGGTCGCGCCGGTAGGAAGCGTGCACCTGGGCCTCGCGCTGGCGCATCGCCGCCGCCGCGCCCTCGACCGCCGCGCTGAGCTCGGCGACCCGGGCCTGGAGCGCGGCGACCTGGTTCTCCAGCTCGATGATCCGCTTGATGCCGGCCAGGTTGATGCCCTCGTCCTGCGACAGCTGCTGCACCTGGCGGAGCAGCTCGATGTCGCGGGCGGAGTAGCGCCGGCCACGGCCCGCCGTACGGTCCGGCGAGACCAGACCGAGCCGGTCGTACTGCCGCAGCGTCTGCGGGTGCAGCCCGCTCAGCTGGGCCGCCACCGAGATGACGTAGACCGGCGTGTCATCGGTCAGCTCGTACGGATTGCGTCGACGTCCGTCCATCACCATCTCAAGCCCCCTTCGCGGCCTGGAACAGCTCAGCTCGCGGATCCTCACCCGCCATCGCCTGACGGTACGTCTCCAGCGCCTCGCGCGCCTTGTCGTTGAGGTCCTTCGGCACCGCCACCTCGACGGTGACGAGCAGGTCCCCGCGCGTACCGTCCTTGCGCACCGCGCCCTTGCCGCGGGCGCGCATCGTACGGCCGTTGGGCGTACCGGCCGGGATCTTCAGCGTGACCGGCGGCCCGCCGAGGGTCGGGACCCTGATCTCCCCGCCGAGCGCCGCCTCGTCGTACGAGACCGGCACCGTGACGGTGAGGTTGTCGCCCTTGCGGCCGAAGACCGGGTGGGCGTCCACGTGGACCGCCACGTACAGGTCGCCGGCCGGGCCGCCGCGCTCGCCGGGCGCGCCCTTGCCCCGCAGCCGGATCCGCTGCCCGTCGGCGACGCCCGCCGGGATGCGGACCTGCATGGTGCGCGAGGACTTGGCGCGGCCGCTGCCGTGGCACACCTCGCAGGGGTTCTCCGCGATCAGGCCGCGGCCCTTGCAGTCCCGGCAGGGGTCGGTGAGCGAGAAGCCGCCGCCCGTGCCGCGCGACACCTGGCCGGTGCCGACGCAGGTCGGGCAGACGCGCGGGGTGCCGTTCTTGTCGCCCGTGCCCGAACAGGCCTTGCAGGGCTGCTGGCTGGACATCCGCAGCGGGACCGTGGCCCCGTCCACCGCCTCGGTGAAGCTGAGCGTCACCTCGGTCTCGATGTCCTGGCCCCGGCGCGGCTGCGTCCGCGCGCCGGCACCGGGCCGGGCGCCGCCGCCGAAGAGCCCGCCGAAGACGTCCCCGAGCCCGCCGCCGAAGCCGCCGGCACCGCCGCCCCCGCCCTGGGCGCCGCCGAAGAGGTCGCCCAGGTCGAAGTTGAAGGTGCCGCCGGCGCCGCCGGGGCCGGGCCGGAAGCCGCCGTTGCCGAAGAGGGCGCGGGCCTCGTCGTACTCCTTGCGCTTCTTGGGGTCGCCGAGGACGTCGTTCGCCTCGGAGATCTCCTTGAAGCGCGCCTCGGCGGCGGCGTCGCCCTTGTTGGCGTCCGGGTGGAACTCGCGGGCGAGCTTCCGGTACGCCTTCTTGATCTCCGCCTCGGTGGCGTCCTTGGGGACGCCGAGAACCTTGTAGTAGTCCTTCTCGACGAAGTCCTTCGTGCTCATCGACGTCCCTCCTCTCGGACGATCATCGCGTCAGCCCTCCTCGGGGCCACCGCTCTCCTCGTCGGCGGACTTGTTCTCCTGCGCGGACTCCGGGCCGGACCCCTTGGCGGCGTCCTTGTCGGCGTCCTTGGCCGCGTCGGCCTCCTTGGGCGCCGCGCCCGGCTGGGGCTCGGCGACCGCGACGCGCGCGGGCCGGATGGTCCGCTCGCCGATCCGGTACCCGGGCTGCAGGATCGCGACGCAGGTCGTCTCGGTGACGTCCGGCGCGTACGAGTGCATGAGTGCCTCGTGGATCGTCGGGTCGAAGGGCTCGCCCTCCTTGCCGAACTGCTGCAGGCCCATCTTGGCGGCGACCGTCTCCAGCGATTCGGCCACCGACTTGAAGCCGCCCACCAGCTCGCCGTGCTCACGGGCGCGGCCGATGTCGTCGAGCACGGGCAGGAGCTCGGTCAGGAGGCTCGCGACGGCGATCTCCTTGACCGCGACCCGGTCGCGGTCGACGCGGCGGCGGTAGTTCTGGTACTCGGCCTGGAGCCGCTGGAGGTCCGCGGTGCGCTCGCCGAGCGCCGTGCGGGCCTGGTCCAGCTGGGCCGTCAGGCCGGCCAGCTGTGCGTGTACGTCCCCGGCCGGGGCCGCCGGGCCGTCGTCCGCGGGGCTCGTGGAGCCCGCGGCGGACGTGGCGTCGGCGGCTTCGGCGGCGTCGTCGGGAGTGGCGGCGCCAGAGGGGACGTCGGGCTTCTCCTCGAAGCCCGGGGTCTCCTCCGTCATGCGGCCCCCTTCGGCTTCTCGTCGTCGACGATCTCGGCGTCGACCACGTCGTCGTCGGCACCCTGGGCGGCGCCCGGAGCCTCACCGGCACCGGCGGCCCCGCCCGCGGCCTGGGCGTCGGCGTACATGGCCTGGCCGAGCTTCTGGGAGACGGCCGCGACCTTCTCGGTGGCGGTGCGGATCTCCGCGGTGTCCTCGCCCTTGAGCTTCTCCTTCAGCTCCTCGAGCGCGGACTCGACCTCGGTCTTCACGTCACCCGGGACCTTGTCCTCGTTGTCCTTGAGGAACTTCTCGGTCTGGTAGACGAGCTGCTCGCCCTGGTTGCGGGTCTCGGCGGCCTCGCGGCGGCGGTGGTCCTCCTCCGCGTACTGCTCGGCCTCCTGGCGCATCCGGTCGACCTCGTCCTTCGGCAGCGAGGAGCCGCCGGTGACGGTCATCTTCTGCTCCTTGCCCGTGCCCAGGTCCTTCGCGGTCACGTGCATGATGCCGTTGGCGTCGATGTCGAAGGAGACCTCGATCTGCGGGACGCCGCGCGGGGCCGGCGGCAGGCCCGTCAGCTCGAACATGCCGAGCTTCTTGTTGTACGCCGCGATCTCGCGCTCGCCCTGGTAGACCTGGATCTGCACCGACGGCTGGTTGTCCTCGGCCGTGGTGAAGATCTCCGAGCGCTTGGTCGGGATCGTGGTGTTGCGCTCGATCAGCTTGGTCATGATGCCGCCCTTGGTCTCGATGCCGAGGGACAGCGGGGTGACGTCGAGCAGCAGGACGTCCTTGACCTCGCCCTTGAGGACACCGGCCTGGAGCGAGGCGCCGATCGCGACGACCTCGTCCGGGTTCACACCCTTGTTGGCCTCCTTGCCGCCGGTCAGCTCCTTGACGAGCTCGGCGACGGCCGGCATACGGGTCGAGCCACCGACGAGAACGACGTGGTCGATCTCGGACAGCTGGATGCCCGCGTCCTTGATGACGTTGTGGAACGGAACCTTGCAGCGCTCCAGCAGGTCCGCGGTCAGCTGCTGGAACTGGGCGCGGGTGAGCTTCTCGTCCAGGTGCAGCGGGCCCTCGGCGGACGCCGTGATGTAGGGCAGGTTGATCGAGGTCTCGGTGGACGAGGACAGCTCGATCTTGGCCTTCTCGGCGGCCTCGCGGAGGCGCTGGAGGGCCATCTTGTCCTTGGACAGGTCCACGCCGTGGCCGGACTGGAACTGCTTGACCAGATAGTCGACGACGCGCTGGTCCCAGTCGTCACCACCGAGGTGGTTGTCGCCGTTCGTGGCCTTCACCTCGACGACGCCGTCGCCGATCTCCAGCAGCGAGACGTCGAAGGTGCCGCCACCGAGGTCGAAGACCAGGATGGTCTGGTCGTCCTTGTCGAGGCCGTACGCGAGGGCGGCGGCCGTCGGCTCGTTGACGATGCGCAGGACGTTGAGGCCCGCGATCTCACCGGCCTCCTTGGTGGCCTGGCGCTCGGAGTCGTTGAAGTACGCCGGGACGGTGATCACCGCGTCGGTGACCTTCTCGCCCAGGTACGCCTCGGCGTCCCGCTTCAGCTTCTGCAGGATGAACGCGGAGATCTGCTGCGGGTTGAAGTTCTTCCCGTCGAGCTCGATCTTCCAGTCGGTGCCCATGTGACGCTTGACGGACCGGATGGTCCGGTCGACGTTCGTGACCGCCTGACGCTTGGCCACCTCGCCGACGAGCACCTCGCCGTTCTTGGCAAAGGCGACGACGGACGGCGTGGTCCTGGCGCCCTCGGCGTTGGTGATGACGGTGGGCTCGCCGCCTTCCAGAACGCTGACGACGGAGTTAGTCGTGCCCAGGTCGATGCCGACCGCACGTGCCATTTCGATTCCTCCAGCTGACTTGAGTGGAACAGGCTCAAGGATGCACGACCGGCAGGACCGAGTCAACAGACCTGAGTCAGCCTCACTCAACTTTCATCGGGGGCTTATGCGCAAGCGCGGTGCGTGACCGGAGCCCGACCCGCCGCATACCGGCATGCTCTACCCAGGCCCTACCGGACCATGCGATTGTTCAGGGAAGGTGACAAAAGCCGCGCTAGCCGCGTTTTCCTGGAACGGTCGGGTGCCCGCCATGCGACGACCCCTGCATCCCCCACGCCTCCCGGACCCGGGCCTCAAGCGCCTGCTGGACCTGGCCCTCGGATCCGCCCTGCTGGCCCTGGCGGCACCGCTGCTCGCCGCGGCCGCCCTCGCCGTCGCCGTGCGAAGACCCCCCGGCGGCCTCCTCGTACGGGACACCAGAACCGGCCTCGCGGGCCGCCTCTTCACCCTGCGCCGGCTGGCCACGCGCCACCGCCGCCTGTGCCTGCTGTCGCAGCTGCCCCACGTCGTGCGCGGCGAGATGTCGCTCGTGGGCCCCGCGCCGCTGCCGCCCGGCGCCCCGGGCGCGGCCGCCCCCTGGCGTCAGAGCGTCCGCCCCGGCCTGACCGGCCTCGCCCAGCTGCGGCAGCGGCAGCGCTCCGCGCTCCCGTGGGACGAACCGCTCCTGCTCGACCAGCACTACGTCGAGCACCACTGGCTCGGACTGGACCTGGCGCTGCTGCTGCGGGCCCTCGCGCCCACGGGGCGGGCGAGCGACGCAGATCACCGCGTGCGCGGCTACAGTGCGGCGGAATAAGTGGGTACGCTCAGCTCGAACTGAATAAGTTACCGCTTAGTAGTACCTAAGTTCTCCCACCCTCGCAGGCCCGAGGAGCCTCCATGCAACTCGCCGCGATCATTGTGTCGCTGACCCTGACCGTGGTCGGCGTTGCGCTGCTCGCCCGCGCCATCGGCCAGTTCGTCCGCCACTTCAAGCTGGGCCAGCCGGTCCCCGCCGGCACCCGGACCGACAACCCCTACCAGCGCAGCGTCACGCTGGTGAAGGAGTTCCTCGGCCACACGCGGATGAACCAGTGGGGCATCGTGGGCATCGCCCACTGGTTCGTGGCGGTCGGCTTCCTGACGCTGCCGCCGACGATCGTCACCGCGTACGGCCAGCTCTTCCAGGCCGACTGGACGCTGCCGGTCCTCGGCGGCTTCCTGCCGTACGAGCTCTACATCGAGTTCATCGGCGCGATGACCACCCTCGGCATCGCCGTCCTGATGGTCATCCGCCTGCTGAACCTGCCCTCGCGCCCCGGCCGCAAGTCCCGGTTCGCCGGCTCGAAGATGGGCCAGGCGTACTTCGTCGAGTACGTCATCCTCACCATCGGCCTCGCCATCTACGTGCTGCGCGGCCTCGAGGGCGCGCTGCACCACGTGGACCACTACGAGCCCGCGTACTTCGCCTCGTACCCCCTGGTCCTGGCCCTGAAGGGGCTGAGCGTCGGCGCGCTGCAGAACCTGGTCTACCTCTTCGCCATGATCAAGCTGAGCACGACCATGATCTGGATGATCACGGTCTCGCTCAACACCAACATGGGTGTGGCCTGGCACCGCTTCCTCGCCTTCCCGAACATCTGGTTCAAGCGGAACGCCGACGGCTCCACCGCCCTCGGCGCGCTCCAGCCGATGACGTCCGGCGGCAAGGAGATCGACTTCGAGGACCCGGGCGAGGACGACGTCTACGGCGTCTCCCAGGTCGAGCACTTCTCCTGGAAGGGCCTCCTCGACTTCTCCACCTGCACCGAGTGCGGCCGCTGCCAGTCGCAGTGCCCCGCCTGGAACACGGGCAAGCCCCTCTCCCCCAAGCTCCTCATCATGTCGCTGCGCGACCACGCGCACGCGAAGGCGCCGTACCTGCTGGCCGGCGGTGGCAAGACGATGGAGGGCGAGGAGAAGGCCTCGGCCGAGGCCCTCGCCGATGTCCCCGCCTCCGCCCTCGCCGAGGCCGAGCGCCCGCTGATCGGCACGCTGGAGGAGAACGGCGTCATCGACCCGGACGTGCTGTGGTCCTGCACCACCTGCGGCGCGTGCGTGGAGCAGTGCCCGGTCGACATCGAGCACGTCGACCACATCGTCGACATGCGCCGCTACCAGGTGATGATCGAGTCCGCCTTCCCGAGCGAGGCCGGCACGATGCTCAAGAACCTGGAGAAGAAGGGCAACCCCTGGGGCCTGGCCAAGAAGCAGCGCGTCGAGTGGACCAAGGAGGTCGACTTCGAGGTCCCGATCGTCGGCAAGGACGTCGAGGACCTCTCCGAGGTCGACTACCTCTACTGGGTCGGCTGCGCCGGCGCCCTGGAGGACCGGGCCAAGAAGACCACCAAGGCCTTCGCGGAGCTGCTGCACATCGCGGGCGTGAAGTTCGCGATCATGGGCGGCGACGAGAAGTGCACCGGTGACTCCGCCCGCCGCCTGGGCAACGAGCCGCTGTTCCAGCAGCTCGGCCAGGAGAACGTGGCGATGCTGAACATGGCGTTCGGCGAGGACGACGAGGACGAGTCGACGAAGAAGCCCAAGTCGTCGAAGAAGATCGTCGCGACCTGCCCGCACTGCTTCAACACGATCGCGAACGAGTACCCGCAGCTGGGCGGCGAGTTCGAGGTCATCCACCACACGCAGCTGCTCCAGCACCTCATCGACGAGGGCAAGCTGCTCCCGGTGACGCCGGTCGACGGCCTGATCACCTACCACGACCCGTGCTACCTGGGCCGCCACAACAAGGTCTACACGCCGCCGCGCGAGATCATGTCGGCCGTCCCGGGCCTGCGCCAGCAGGAGATGCACCGCCACAAGGAGCGGGGCTTCTGCTGCGGCGCCGGCGGCGCGCGGATGTGGATGGAGGAGCGGATCGGCAAGCGCATCAACACCGAGCGCGTCGACGAGGCGCTGTCCCTCAACCCGGACATCGTCTCCACCGCCTGCCCGTTCTGCCTCGTCATGCTCACGGACTCCGTGAACGGCAAGAAGAACGACGGCAAGGCGAAGGAGTCCCTCCAGGTGGTGGACGTGGCCCAGCTGCTGCTGGACTCCGTCAAGAAGCCCGTGGAGGACGCGGAGGAGCCGGCGGCGGAGCCGGAGCCGGTGAAGTAGCCGGTACGCACGCAGGGAACGGCCGGACCGCCTCGGGGCGGGCCCGGCCGTTCGCGTTGTGCTCGGGGAAATGCCCTGGAGGGGCCCCTAGGGGATGTCACAGCTCCGCAGCAAAGGCGCCTTCCGTCCCCACCCCGGACGCCGGAACCGGCGGGACCGGGTACGTTCAGTGACGTGGCTGGATTCAGGATCGGACGCGGCCGGGACAACCGCACCCCGCAACAACACCCGCAGGCACCGCAGCAGGCGCCGTACGGCAGCGCGCCGCCGCCCCCGTACGGGCAGCAGCAGGCGCCGCAGCCGTACGGGGAACCGGAGTACTTCGGCGACCCCTACGCGCAGCAGGCGGCGCCCGCCGCCCCGCACGCCCCACAGGCCCCGCACGACCCGTACGCGGCGAACCAGCCGGGCCACACGCGCGCCTTCAGCATCCACGACGCCGAGTACGCGCAGTACGGCGAGTACGGCGACGGCGCCACGTACCAGGCGGGAGCGGCCCCCGCCGCCGCCCCGGCGGGCCCGCGCCTGCCGTGGAAGCAGCTGCTCAGCGGCATCGTGCTGCGCCCGGGGCCGACGTTCCTGCAGATGCGCGACCACGCCGTCTGGGCCCCGGCCCTGATCGTCACCTTCGTCTACGGCCTGCTGGCGCTGTTCGGCTTCGACCAGGCCCGCGAGGAGGCGATCAACGCCACCCTCTCGACGGCGATCCCGTCCGTCCTGGTGACCGGCGTCATCTTCGTCATCGGCGGCCTGATCCTGGGCACCGTGACGCACACCCTGGCGCGCCAGCTGGGCGGCGACGGGGCGTGGCAGCCGACGGTCGGCATGTCCATGCTGATCATGTCGATGACGGACGCGCCCCGCCTGCTGTTCGCGATGTTCCTGGGCGGCGAGAACGCCCTGGTCCAGGTCATCGGCTGGCTCTCCTGGCTGGTGGCGGGCGCGCTGCTCACCTCGATGGTCCGCACGTCGCACGACCTGCCGTGGCCGAAGGCGCTGGGCGCGTCGGCGATCCAGCTGGTGGCGCTGCTGTCGCTGCTGAAGCTGGGCGCGTTCTGAGCCTCTGACGTACCGACGCACGAAGGCCCCCGCCGACCGGCGGGGGCCTTCTCGGTGGTGCGACGTCAGGCGTCGAGGACCTGGCCCTCACGCTTCACGACCGGCGGCTCGACGCTCCAGGGGAAGTTGATCCACTCGTCGGTCTTCTTCCACACGTACTCGCACTTCACGAGGGAGTGCGGCTTCTCATAGATGACCGCGCTGCGCACCTCGGCGACGTGCCCGAGGCAGAAGTCGTGCACGAGCTTCAGCGTCTTGCCCGTGTCGGCGACGTCGTCGGCGATGAGCACCTTCTTGTCGCTGAAGTCGATCGCGTTCGGAACCGGCGCGAGCATCACGGGCATTTCCAGCGTGGTGCCCACACCGGTATAGAACTCCACGTTGACCAGATGGATGTTCTTGCAGTCCAGGGCGTACGCCAGACCGCCCGCGACGAACACACCACCGCGGGCGATGGAGAGCACGATGTCGGGCTCGTACCCGTCGTCGGCGATGGTCTGCGCGAGCTCGCGGATCGCGGTCCCGAACTTCTCGTAGGTCAGGTTCTCCCGTACGTCACTCATGCTCACACCTGCGTCCGATGGAAGTTCTGGTAGGACCGCGAGGCGGTCGGCCCCCGCTGCCCCTGGTACCGCGAGCCGTACTTCTCCGAGCCGTACGGATGCTCCGCGGGCGAGCTGAGCCGGAACATGCACAGCTGCCCGATCTTCATCCCGGGCCACAGCTTGATCGGCAGCGTGGCGAGGTTCGACAGCTCCAGCGTCACGTGCCCCGAGAACCCGGGGTCGATGAACCCGGCGGTCGAGTGCGTCACCAGACCCAGCCGCCCGAGGCTCGACTTCCCCTCCAGCCGCGAGGCGATGTCGTCGGGCAGGCTGATGACCTCGTACGTCGACGCGAGCACGAACTCGCCGGGGTGGAGGATGAACGCCTCGTCCCCCTCGGGCTCGACCAGCCGGGTGAGATCCGCCTGCTCGACCGCGGGGTCGATGTGCGGGTAGCGGTGGTTCTCGAACACCCGGAAGTAGCGGTCGAGACGCACGTCGATGCTCGACGGCTGCACCATCGAGTCATCGAACGGGTCGATACGCACCCTTCCCGCGTCGATCTCGGTCCGGATGTCCATGTCTGAGAGAAGCACTCCCCGAGGATACGCAGAGCGCGCGGGCCCGCCCCAACCGGCCGGTCCCCGCGCGCCCCCGATCACCCGCTCGCCAGGGGTGTTTCCCTAGCGCCGCTCGAGCACGACGGGCACGGCATGCCGCAACCGCGCACACCGCGGACACCGAATGAGCCGCCCGGGCCCGATCCGCCCGGCACCGAGCTGCTGCATCGGGAACGAAGCGGTGCTGAACACGTGCCCCTCGGCACAGCGGACGACGGTGCGCTCCATGGAGTCCATCAAGTCCCTTCCCCAACCAATGCGTGGACGAGAAAGCCACATTAGGGGATCAACAGGACACCACTCCAGGCGGCACTCCGCACCCCCACGGTACGCCTCAACTGACCGCGCCCGCACACCGATCCACCCCGCCACGCAGCACGAAGACCCCGCGGCGCGATACACCGGGGGCCTTCGATGAGGTACAGTGAGCGACGATGCGAGACCGGTCCTCCGGTCCGTATTACGCGGGTGTAGTTTAATGGTAGAACATGAGCTTCCCAAGCTCAGAGCGCGGGTTCGATTCCCGTCACCCGCTCCATGCAGAAGCCCCAGGCCAGTGGCCCGGGGCTTTCTTGTTGTCTGGACCAGGTCAGGGTTGCCGTGCCCTCCGCGTGCCCCAACTCCGCTATATGCCCTGACCGCGGATCTCGACCTGCGAGCCGCCGACCTCAGTGACTTGATCTTCGGCCTGGTGGTCATGGCCCAGGAGGGCGGGCGCGGTGGTGCCCGTAGTGCGGCCGCCCCCATCGGCCACAACTCTCTGTTGCGCGCTGACACTTGCATGTGCACCCGCCGGAGGAACGTTCCCTCTGGCGGAAGTGGCTCGGATCGCAAAGTCCTCTGCCCGCATATTGAGACAGCGCTGCCGCCGCACCGCCTCGATGGTGCGGGGGCGGCGCTGTGGATGACGCTGATCCCGAGACCAAGACAGTGAACCGGGTGCCGCTGGGGCTGCTCGGTCTCGGGTTGTTCGCCCTCGGCGGGCTGGATCTGCTGCGCCGATGGGGTTTCGACGTCTGATCGGCTTGCCGGTCGGACGGCTTCTGTTCCTGCCCGCTGGAGGGCAGGAACAGCCCGACAGCCTGACAGGCCACCCCGACCGTTTGCGCCTACGCTGGAGTAGAGGTACCTGCGAGGCTGGAGGTCACCATGATCGTTCTCGGGGTCATCCTGCTCGTCATCGGGTTCGTGGCCGGCATTTCCATCTTGTGGACGATCGGAATCGTCCTGGTCGTGATCGGGGTCATCCTGTGGATCCTCGGGGCGGTCGGTCACGCGGTCGGCGGACGCCGTCATTACTGGTAGGCGGCTCGGCTCCGAGCCGACGCAGCCCCCGTGGTCGAGTTACACCAGGCCGCCCTGGCACAGGGAGGCGTAAGTGCGGTGTTCCTCTTCCTGATCCTGCTCAGCGGGGCCATCGCCCTGATCGTCCTTGGCGCGTCGCGGACGGAATGCTGTACCTGCTCTCCACCGGGGTGCTGCTCCTCGTCGTCGCCGTGCTGTACCTGCTGATGCGCTCGGTACTGCGCTCGCGCCGAGGCAGGCCCACCACGTTCTGACGGTGGGGGCCGGCCCACCTCGTTCCGCGGGGGTGGACCACCGGCCCTCACGCGGTCCTCCGGACGGCCGGCGAGTGGGTGGGTCGGCCCGCACCTCACGACCGCTCAGTGAGCGGCAAGGAAGACGGCGATGTAGTGGGCGGTGAAGGCTGCCACTGTCAGCGCGTGGAAGACCTCGTGGAAACCGAACCAGCGGGGTGCGGGGTTGGGGCGCTGAAGGGCGTAGGCGACCGCGCCCGCACTGTAGAGAAGCCCGCCGGCCACGATCAGGGAGACCACGGCCACCCCGCCCCTGTGCAGGAAGTCGGGCAGGTAGCGTACGGGCGCCCAGCCCAGAGCCAGGTAGCAGGGGGTGTACAACCAGCGGGGAGCTCCGATCCACAGGACACGGAAGGCGATGCCGACCAGCGCGCCCGTCCACACGATCCACAACAGGACGGACCACTGGTCCGGGGAGAGCAGGAGCAGGGCGAGCGGGGTACACGTGCCGGCGATGATCAAGAAAATGTTGGCGTGATCGAGGCGGCGCAGAACCGCCTCACCGAGCGGTCCCCAGGTGCCGAGGTGGTAGACGGCGCTCGTCCCGAACAGCAGCCAGGCCGTGACGGAGTAGACGGTGCAGGCCAGCACGGCCTGTGGCGTCCCTGCCAGGCAGATGAGGACGATGCCCGCTGCCAGCGACACGGGGACCATGCCGGCGTGAAGCCAGCCTCGTAGCCTCGGCTTGATCGGGTCCACCAGATCGGCTGCCCGCTCGACCAGGTCGGCCACCGGGCGGGAGTCCTCGGCGGCCCCGTCGCCCTGCGATCCCGAGAAAAGGCCGGTACTGCGGGCTTCGGCGTCTTCTCGGGACACTGCTTCCCCTCCCGGATCGGACTGCTGGGAATCACGGGCAACCACGTGCACATGCTAGGGACCTGACCGTAACGGGGCCCCAGAGGTCCGCCTCATCGCGCCTCGCCACCCAGGTGATCCCGGCGGTCCGCAGGAGAGCGAAGCCGGCCTGCCCTGCTGATCGCCGCCGCTGCGGGCCTCCTGCTGTTCGGCCTGTACTCGTTCTGCGAAGCCCGCCGGCGCAAGGCCGCCGAGCACGGGAATCCGGCGGAACAGCCGACCGGGGCTGCGGGCCCGGTGACACCCCCCTCGGCAGGGGCAGGGCAGCACCGGTAGTGGAGGATCGCCCGAAGCACCTCCCATCTGCCATGGAGAATGCCCCGAAGCTTTGCAGATAAGAGGCAAACAGGCCTAGCGTGGCGCACATGCAGTCCTACACAATTGGCCAGGCCGCGCGGCTCCTGGGCGTCAGTCCCGACACCGCGCGGCGCTGGGCGGACGCCGGGCGGGTCGCGACCCACCGCGACGGAGCGGGCCGCCGCCTCATCGACGGCCGGGACCTGGCCGCGTTCGCCGTCGAGGTCGCCCAGGGCGGCCCGGGAGACGAAGACGACGCGTACACCACCGCCCGCAACGCCTTCCCCGGCATCGTCACCGCCGTCAAGCTCGGCGATGTCGCGGCCCAGGTCGAGATCCAGGCCGGGCCCCACCGACTCGTCTCCCTGCTCACCCGCGAGGCCGTCGAGGAACTGGGGCTGGAGGTCGGCATGCGGGCCACCGCCCGCGTGAAGTCCACCAACGTGCACATCGACCGCACGTAGGCGCCTGATCGTCCGCAAGCCCCGTGTCAGCGGCGTCGCCGTCCCGGCGCGGCTCGTCCGTTCACCGCGCACCGCGCACGTCACACCAGGAGCCGACTCCCATGTCCCAGACCCGCGCCCGGCGCCGTGCCGCCGCCGTCGTCACCGCCGCCCTCCTCGTACCGCTCGCCGCCTGCGGCAACGGCGGGAGCGATGGGGGCGCGAAGGACGCCGCGCCGAAAGCGCACCTGACCGTGCTGGCCGCCGCCTCCCTGACCGACGTCTTCAAGACCGCGGGGGCCGCGTACGAGAAGAGCCACCGCGGCACCAGGATCACCTTCTCCTTCGCCGGCTCCCAGGAGCTCGTCGCCCAGGTCAAGGCGGGCGCCCCCGCCGACGCGCTGATCACGGCGGACACCAAGAGCATGGACGGCGTGCGGGACGAGACCGGCACCCCGGCCGTGATCGCGAAGAACCGCCTGGTCATCGCCGTCGGCGAGGGCAACCCCGAGAAGGTCGACGAACTGAAGGACCTCGGCGACCCGAGGCTCAAGGTCGTCCTCGCCGCGCCCGAGGTACCGGCCGGCAAGTACAGCAAGCAGATCCTCGACGCGCAGAAGATCACGGTGAAGCCGGTCTCCCAGGAGCCGAACGTCCGCGCCGTCCTCAGCAAGGTCGAGCTCGGCGAGGCGGACGCCGGTCTCGTCTACAAGACCGACGCCGACAGCGCCCCGGACAAGGTCGACGCCGTCGCCATCCCCGACGCGCAGAACGCCATCGCCGCGTACCCGGCCGCCACGCTGAAGGACTCCCGGAACGCCGAGGCGGCCGCCGCCTTCGTGGCCTGGCTGGCCGGCCCCGAGGGGCAGAAGATCCTCCAGGACGCCGGCTTCCAGAAGCCGTAATCCCCCGACACTCCCCTTGGACGCACCGATGAAACCCTTCCGCCCGCAACGCCGCAGCCACGCGCCCGTCGCCCTGGCGCTGCCCGCGCTGCTGGCGGTCGCCTTCCTGCTCCTGCCGCTCGTCGGCATCCTGACGCGCACCTCCTGGGGCGAGCTGGCGGCGCACCTCGGCACCGAGCAGTCCCTCCAGGCGCTGCGGCTGTCCTTCGTCGTGTCCTTCTGGGCGCTCGGGCTGTCGCTGCTGCTCGGCGTGCCGCTCGCGTGGCTGCTGGCCCGGGTGGAGTTCCCCGGCAAGGCGCTCGTCCGGTCGCTGGTGCTGCTGCCGATGGTGCTGCCGCCGACCGTGGGCGGCGTGGCGCTGCTCCTCGCCTTCGGGCGGCGCGGGGTGCTCGGGCCGTGGCTGGAGGACTGGTTCGGCGTCACGCTGCCGTTCCACACCTCCGGCGCGGTCGTCGCGGCGACCTTCGTCTCCATGCCGTTCCTGGTGGTCAGCCTGGAGGGCGCGCTCGCCGGCCTGAACAAGCGGTACGAGGAGACCGCCGCGTCCCTCGGTGCCTCGCCGTTCCGGGTGTTCCGCACGGTCACCCTGCCGATGGTGGCGCCGGGTCTCGTGGCGGGCGCCGCGCTGACGTGGGCGCGGGCGCTGGGCGAGTTCGGCGCCACCATCACCTTCGCGGGCAACCTGCCCGGCAGCACCCAGACCCTGCCGCTCCAGGTGTACCTGCTCCTCCAGGACCAGCCGGAGGCCGCGACCTCCGTCTCCCTGCTGCTGCTGGCCATCGCCATGGCCGTGCTCATCGCGCTGCGCGGCCGCTGGACCGCGGGGCCCCGCGACGGCGCGCGCACCGCTCGGGAGTCCCTGCCGGACGACCGGGGCGACGGCACCGCGCCCGCCGCGCCCGCCGCACCCGGACCCGTACCCGAATCCGCTTCCGCGCCCGTACCCGCCGACGCTCACCGGTGGGCCCTCCACGCCGACGTCGGCGGCTTCAACAACCTGGTCCTGGACGCCGCGCCCGGCACCACCATCGCCGTCGTCGGGCCCAACGGCGCGGGCAAGACGACCCTCCTGCGGGCCCTGCTGGCGCTCACCGACCGGGCCCACGCCCGCCTCCGCCTCGGCGACACCGACGTGACCGACCTGCCGCCGCACCGGCGCGGTGTCGCCTGGGTGCCCCAGGACGGCGCGCTCTTCCCGCACCTGTCGGCCCTGGCCAACACCGCGTACGGGCTGCGCACCCGCGGTGTGCCGCGCGCCGAGGCCCGGGCCGCCGCCCAGCAGTGGCTGGACCGCCTCGGCGTCGGGCACCTCGCCCACCACCGGCCCGCCCAGCTGTCCGGCGGCCAGGCCCAGCGGGTCGCCCTCGCCCGCGCGCTCGCCGCCCGGCCGCGGCTGCTGCTGCTCGACGAGCCGCTGGCGGCGCTGGACCAGACGACCCGCGCCCACGTCCGCCACACCCTGCGCCGCCACCTCGACGGCTTCGGCGGCGTGTGCCTGATCGTCACCCACGACCCCGTCGAGGCGGTCTCGCTCGCCGACCGCGTCCTGGTCCTCGAGGACGGCCGCGCGCTCCAGGACGCCACCCCGGCCGAGGTCACCCGCCACCCCCGCTCCCCCTGGGTGGCGCGCATGCTGGGCCGCAACGCCTGGCCCGGCACCGCCACCGCCGACGGGCTCGCGCTTCCCGACGGCACGGCCGTCGTCGCCGCCGAGCCGGTGGCCGCCGGCACCGACGCCCTCGCGATCATCCCGCCCGAGGCGGTCTCCCTCCACCGCGACCGGCCCACCGGCAGCGCGCGCAACGCCTGGCCCGGGACCGTACGGGAGATCACGGCCGTCGGCAGCCGCATGCGGGTGCTGGTCACCTCGGACCACGCGCCGGACCTCGTCGCCGAGATCACCCCGGCGGCCGCCGCGGACCTGGGACTGGCCGACGGCACACCGGTGTTCACGAGCGTCAAGGCCACCGAGGTCACCCTGGTGACCCGTTAGGGGCCGGAACTCCCGCGCGTACTGGCGCCGACCCGCACCTCCACGCTAGCTTAGGCTAGCCTTACCTAACTGGAGGTGGAGACCGTGAGCGCCGACGTACGCGCCGCCGAGCCGACCCCCGCGGAACGGGTCCGATCCGTCCTCGCCGCGGCGACGTCCCTGACCGTGACCACGGACGGCCACAGCTGCTCTCTGATGGACGTTCACCACGTGGACGACCGCGGCCGTCTCGGGCTCCGGCTGCCCGCGGGCAGCTGCCTCGCCGGGCGGGCCGCGGCCGCTCCCCGGGGCGGTCTGGCCGCGCTCGTGGAGTTCACGGACATCGCCCCCACCGCCGTACGGGAGCGGGTACGCGCCCGGGTGACCCTCTCCGGCTGGCTGACCCCCGTCGCCCCGGCGCCGGACGCCGACACGGTGGGCCTCCGGCTCGACGCGGCCCGCGCCACCCTGGAGACGGCCGAGGGGGTCCTCCACGTCGGCCTCGACGAGATCGTCCTCACCGCGCCCGATCCGCTGGCCACGCACGAGCCCGCCATGCTCATCCACCTCGCGGACTCCCACCCCGAGGCGGTCGAGCGGCTGACGCGCCTGATCGACCCGCACCGGCTCCAAGGCGTCGTACGCGTACTCCCCCTCGCCCTCGACCGGTACGCCCTCACCCTCCGCCTCGAACACCCCCGCGGCCACCACGACGTCCGCCTGCCGTTCCCCCGCCCGATGCGGAACGCCGACGAGGCGGGCGACCGGCTCCAGGAGCTCCTGGCCACCGCGCGCGCCTGCTCCCACCGCCGCCGCATGTTCCAGCGGCCATGACACGAGGACCCACGCCGCCCGCCGCCCGGGGGGACGTCGTGGCGGCGATCATCCGCGCCGCGCCCCTCGCCGCCGCGCTGTACACGCCGCCACCGCGTCACGCGCCGAGCTCGCGGTCCCTGGTCTCCGGGAGCGCGAGCACGCACAGCACCGACACCACGGCCATCGCCGCCACGTACCAGCCCACCGACGCCGACCCGAAGGACGCCTGCAGCCGGGTGGCCACGAGCGGGGTGACGGCACCGCCCAGCACCCCGCCGAGGCTGTACGCGAGCGAAGCCCCGGAGTAGCGCACCCGCGCGGGGAAGAGCTCCGGCAGGTACGCGCCCATCGGGCCGTACACGACCCCCATGAGGAACAGCGCCACACCGAGGGCCAGCGCCACCAGCACGGGCTGCGCGGTGTCCAGCAGCGGGAAGAGGACCAGGCCCCACAGACCGGCCAGGCCGGTACCGGCGAGCACCAGCGTGCGTCGCCCCACGGAGTCGGAACGGGTCGCCGCCACCCACGTGCCCGCGGCCAGGAAGAGACACGCGACCAGGGACAGCGCGAGCACGACGCCGCGGTCCATGCCGAGTTCGGCGGTCGCGTAGGCGAGGCAGTACGTCGTGGCCGTGTAGAAGAGGCCGTACGCGACCACCATGCCGCCGGCGCCGA
Source organism: Streptomyces sp. NPDC003036 (assembly GCF_040611175.1). Lineage (NCBI taxonomy): Bacteria > Bacillati > Actinomycetota > Actinomycetes > Kitasatosporales > Streptomycetaceae > Streptomyces > Streptomyces sp. NPDC003036. Next base: position 127,863 of record NZ_JBEXNO010000018.1, read on the forward strand.
GCAGCAGTTCGCGCGGATGCCGCCGCAGCACCTCGACGAACGGCACCCAGCTCGCCTCCCGCGCCGCCGCCACCCGCGCGAACACCGGCGTCTCACTGATCTTCAGCCGTACGAAGAGGCCGACCCCCACCAGCACGAACGAGAACAGGAACGGGATGCGCCAGCCCCAGGTGCGGAACGCCGTGTCGTCCAGCGCCGCCGACAGCAGCCAGAAGGCGCCGGTCGCGGCGAAGAAGCCGACCGACGGGCCCAGTTGGGGGAACGCCGCGTACAGTCCGCGCCGCCCGGGCGGTGCGTGCTCCACCGCGAGCAGCGCCGCCCCGCCCCACTCGCCCCCGAGGCCGAGGCCCTGCACGAAGCGCAGCAGCACCAGGAGCACCGGGGCCCACACACCCCAGGAGGCGTAACCGGGCAGCAGCCCGACGAGCGCGGTGGCCAGGCCCATCATCAGCAGGGAGGCCACGAGAACGGACTTGCGGCCGACCCGGTCACCGAAGTGGCCGAAGAGCACCGACCCCAACGGCCGCGCGACGAAGGCCACCGCGTAGGTGGAGAAGGAGGCGAGGGTGGCGTTGAGCGGCGAGAGCGTGGGGAAGAACGCCTGGTTCAGTACGAGCGCGGCGGCGGTGCCGTAGATGTAGAAGTCGTAGAACTCGATGGCCGTACCGATGAAGCTGGCCACGGCCACGCGCCGCAGATTCTCCGGCGGGTCGGCGGCGGGAGGGGCGTCCGGGTCCACGCGTGGTGTCGATTCGTCCTTGAGCACCCAAGAACCCTTGCGTGACGGGTAGTTCGCCGTCAATGAGGAAGCGTGGAGCGGCTCTCCTCCTCGTACGAACGGAAAGGGCCACCCGGCACCGTGGCGGTGCCGGGTGGCCCGGGTTCGTTCTTCGGTGGGGTGCGGCAGCAGCCGTCCATGGGTCAGGAGCCCACCCGCTCGCCCGCCGCGGACGCCGGCGCCTCGGCCGGGGCGGCCGCGGCCGGGGACTTCGTGCCCCGCATCAGCAGGAGGGTGAGTAGGCCACCGGCCGCGGCGACCGCGGCGGCGCCCAGGAACGCGGAGGCGAAGCCGTCGGTCAGCGCCGGCAGGTCGCCCAGCGCGCCCGCGCCCTGCGAGGTGGCGAGTGCGGTGAGCGCGGCCAGGCCGAGGGCGGAGCCCACCTGGTAGGTGGTGTTCACGATGCCGGAGGCCAGACCGGCCTGCTCCTGCGGTACGCCGGAGATCGCCGACATCATGGCCGGTATGTAGGCGAGGGACATGCCCGTCGCCGCCACCAGGGACGCGGGCAGCACGTCGACCAGGAACGTGCCGGTCGGCTCGACGGCCGACAGCCACACCAGGCCCGCCGCGAGGACCAGCAGGCCGCCCGCGATCAGCGGCTTGGCCCCGAAGCGGCCCAGCAGCCGGGCGGTGACGAGCGTCATGAAGACCATCAGCAGCCCCGTCATCGGCAGGAGCGCCGCGCCGCTGGCGAACGCCCCGTACCCCAGCACCTGCTGGAGGTAGAGGTTGAGGAAGTACCACATGGGGATCCACGCGCCCCCCAGCAGCGCCATCGCCAGGTTGGAGACGCCGAGGCCCGGGGTGCGCCAGACGCCGAGCGGCATCAGCGGGGCCTTGACCGACCGCTGGACGACCAGGAACAGCGCCAGGAGAAGGGCCGCGCCGGTGAGTTCCAGGACGGTCTGCGCGTCGCCCCAGCCGACCTCGGGGGCGCGTACGACCGCGAACACCGCGAGCGCGAGACCGGCGGTGACGGCCGCCGCGCCGAGGACGTCCACCGAGCCCCGCCGTCCGGCGACCGCCGGGAGGAGACCGGTGGCCAGCAGGGTGGCGATGCCGATCGGTACGTAGATGACGAAGACCCAGGGCCAGCTCGCCCACTCGGTGAAGACGCCGCCGAGGAACACCCCGGCGGTGCCGCCGGCCGGGGCCGCCGCGCCGTACAGGGCGAGCGCCTTGCCCAGCTCCCTGGGGTCGTGCCCGAAGAGCATCGTCAGCAGCGTCATCGAGGCCGGCGCGATCAGCGCCCCGCCGACGCCCTGCACCGCGCGTCCGACGACCTCGACCCACGCGGTGCTCGCGGCCGCGGCGACCACCGAGCCGGCGATCAGGACGACCCATCCGGAGACGAAGACGCGGCGGGCCCCCAGCAGGTCGGACAACCGCCCGCCCAGCAGCAGCAGACCGCCGAAGGCGATGACGTACGCGTTGAACACCCACTGGAGATCGCCCGGGGAGAAGCCCAGGTCACGCTGCATCTCCGGAAGCGCCACGCCGATGATGGAGGTGTCCATGATGACCATGAACTGGGCGGTGGCCAGCACGAGAAGTGCCCACCAGCGCCGCGGATTGGCGGTTGACATCACTCTGCCCCTTCACTGAGACGGATACCCCCTAGGGGTATCTCGTAGAGCTCGGACAATATACGGGGTGCGGGTATTCCCGGAAGGGGGGTTGGCTTGCCAATCGGCTTCGCGGCCGGTGCCGTCGGCGTCGAGCCGGTGGGGGTTGTCGGGGCGCCGCGAAGTACGCCTCGACCGTGGAATCCGCGTCGGGTGCGGTGCGGTGCGGGGAGGCGGAGGAGACGGGGACGGGGGCGGGGGCGCAGACGGAGCCGGGGTGGGAGGAGGCGTCGGCTCCGCCGTGACCGTCTGCGTCAGTGGCTGCCGTTCGCCACGGTGAGGCGCTTGGTGAAGGTCTTGCCGGCGTCCTTGGACTCGTACACGCCGTCCTGAGTGGCCGCGAGGAGGTGTCCGGCGCTGACGGCCGTCAGGGCCTGGGGCTGCCCGCCGGGCACGGTGGCCGTCTTCTTCCACGTGGTGCCGCCGTCGCCACTGAGGTGCAGGGCGCCCGTGAAGTCGATGCCGTACAGCGCGTCCGGCGAGGCCCAGGAGACGAACTCCATCGCGGGCTGCTCACCACGGGCGAAGTTCCTGCCTCCGTCCGTGCTGCGCGCCACGCCCTCCGTCGTGGTGGCCACGAGACGGTCCGGGTCGGCGGGGCTGACCGCGATGTCAAGGGCCTGCAGCCGGGCCCGGTCCTTCCAGGTGGCGCCGCCGTCCTCGCTGACGCGCAGGATTCCGCCCGTGCTGTCGTAGCCGTAGACGGTGCCCTTCACGTGGTCCAGGGCGTGGAAGTCGGCCTCCCCCTTGAGGGAGGTGGTCGTCCAGGACTTTCCGGCGTCGGTACTCCTGATCAACCCGTGGTTCGCGGGCTCGCCGCTGCCGGGGGCCGGGTGGCCGCTGGCGAGGAACGTCCCGTCCCCCGCCACGGTGAAGCCCATGAAGTCGTCCCTGCTGTCCCCGACCAGTCGGGGCCTCCCAGAGCCGTCCGCGGTGTAGACGCCTTCGTGGGTGGCCACGTAGAGCCGGCCGTCGGCGGGGTCGATCCCCAGACCGTGGATGTGGCTGTGCACGGCGGGGGCGTGCTCCGCGCCGTGGTCGTCGGCGGGCCCCGCCGAGGCGTCGCCGCCCGGGGAGCCTTCGCCGCCGCACGCGGCGAGGAGCAGGGCCGTGGCGGCGAGTGCGCCCGTGGCGGCGACGTGACGGCGGCGGGTACGCGGGCGGCGGGACGGGTCCGTGAAGGCGGTCATGCGCGGTGCACCTCGTGTCCGTGGTCGCGGTCGTGCGGGACCCTACCTCGGACAACGCCGGCCGTACCTCCATCCGCTTCTGGGCCTGCGGCCGATGCGCCGACTTCTTGTCAGAAGTGGGGTTTTCGCCCCTTCCGGGCGGCAACGCGGGAAAGGAAGGCTTCCTTCGGAAGGATCCGCCGTGATCTTCATAGCCCTCCTGATACCGCCCCTCCTCCTGTGCGCCATGCTCGCGCTGGGCCGCTACGAGGAGCGCCTGCTGCGCGGACCGGACACCGCGTCGCCGCCACCGCCCTTCGCGTGATCCTGCGGGCGGGCCGCCGCGCGGGCCGTCACGCGCCGAGGAGCTCCCGCCACAGCCGTACTCCGACGTCTCCTGCTTGTACCGCTTGTACGCGCCCGCCCCCGGCCTCGGGCGCACCCGCTCGTAGCGCGCGACCAGCCGGTCCGCCGCCGCGACCGTCTCGGCCGGCAGGCGGTGGTCGATGGCGTCCTGCCAGGCGTAGGTGGACCGGGCGTCGTGCAGCTCGTCCACGGGGAGGAAGCGGCACGCCTGCCACTGGACGAGCTCGGGCGCGTACCGGATCAGGTGGCCGTACCCCTCCAGGCGCCTCTTCGGGAGCGCGTCGAGTGCGGCGCGGGCCGCTCGCCGGGCCTCCACCGCGCGCAGGACGCCGACGGGGGTCATGCGGCCGTGGAACAGCTCGCGGTAGAGCGGCCCGGAGAGGTCGTTCCACAGCAGCTCCAGGCCGCCGTCGGACGCGGTCAGGTGCGCCGCGTCGGGTCGCGGGGACGGGGATACGCAGGCCAGAGCGCGCGTCACCTCGGCCATGTCGAAGACCGGGAGGCCCGCGGTGGACGTCAGGCCCCGGCGCGGATCGAAGGTGCCCTCACGCTCCCAGTCGGCGTCCATGAGGCGGCGGATGACGGGGCAGCGGACCAGGCGGTCCTGCGCGGTGGCGGGGTTGAGGTACGCGTCCGCGAAGCCGTGGAGCCGGCGCATCCGGTCGCGCTGGTCGTCACCGCACACGACCTCCAGCCGCATCACCGACCGCTCCAGCACCGAGGCGTCGCCGTACGCGGCCGCGTCGGCGACGACCTTCAGCCGCTGCAGGCCGTCGATGCACTCCGGGGCGATGACGTGCAGCAGCCCGCTGAAGCTGCGGACGCCGGGCTCGACCTCCACGGCGTCCGCGCCGAGCACGATGTGCCCGATGGCGCCGAAGTCTTCCGGCCGCTCCCGCAGCATCCGGGCCAGCGCCTGGTTCGCCCGGCTGCCCTCCAGATACCCGCGGCGCGCCCAGAGCCTGCGGGCTGCGTCCGGCCCGGCGGCCAGCGGGGCGAGGGCCGCGGCGGGCACGTCCACGATCCAGGTGCTGCCGAACTGGGCGGAGTGCAACGGGCGCATGCTGAAGGTCTCCTCCGAGGAGAAGAGCCACGGCGCGGAGGTCGACAAGATCACGGTCATGCCTGTCCAACGGCGGCCGCGGGCGGCGGTGACGGTCGTACGGTCCCGCGCCCGGAGTGAGATCGCCCACCACGGCCGGGGTCCTCACCGGCTCCCGTAGGGTTGTTCCGTCCCCCTCTCTCTGGCAGGTGCTGTTCCGTTGTCTTCCTCCACGTCTTCCGCCGTGCCGGTACGCCGGTGGCCGCGGCTGCGGCCCGACTGGCTGACCGATCCGAAGGTGTGGCGCACCGAGGTGCTCGCCGGGCTGGTGGTCGCGCTCGCGCTGATCCCCGAGGCGATCTCGTTCTCGATCATCGCCGGTGTCGAGCCGGCGATCGGGCTGTTCGCCTCGTTCACCATGGCCGTGACCATCGCGGTCGTCGGCGGCCGACGGGCCATGATCTCCGCCGCGACGGGTGCCGTCGCGCTGGTGATCGCGCCGCTGAACCGCGAGCACGGCCTGGGCTACCTGGTGGCCGCGGTGATCCTCGCCGGGGTGTTCCAGGTCGCGCTCGGCGCGCTGGGGGTGGCGAAGCTGATGCGGTTCGTGCCCCGCTCGGTGATGGTCGGCTTCGTCAACTCGCTGGCGATCCTGATCTTCCTGGCGCAGGTGCCGGAGATGCGGGACGTGCCGTGGGCCGTGTATCCGCTGATCGCGGCGGGTCTGGCGCTGATGGTGTTCTTCCCGAGGGTCACGACCGTGGTCCCGGCGCCGCTGGTGTCGATCGCCGTCCTGACCGTCATCACCGTCGCGGCCGGGATCGCGGTGCCGACCGTAGGGGACAAGGGCGCCCTGCCGTCCTCGCTGCCGGTGCCGGGACTGCCGGACGTGCCGTTCACCCTCGACACCCTGACGACGATCGCCCCGTACGCCTTCGCCATGGCGCTGGTCGGGCTGATGGAGTCGCTGATGACGGCCAAGCTCGTGGACGACATCACCGACACCCGCTCCAGCAAGACGCGCGAGTCCATCGGGCAGGGCATCGCCAACATCGTCACCGGTTTCTTCGGCGGCATGGGCGGCTGCGCCATGATCGGCCAGACGATGATCAACGTGAAGGTGTCGGGCGCCCGCACCCGCCTGTCCACCTTCCTCGCGGGCGCGTTCCTGATGGTGCTGTGCATCGTCTTCGGACCGGTCGTCTCCGACATCCCGATGGCGGCGCTCGTCGCGGTCATGGTCATGGTGTCCTTCGCGACGTTCGACTGGCACTCCGTCGCCCCGAGGACGCTGCGGCGGATGCCGGCCGGGGAGATCGCCGTCATGGTGATCACCGTCGGGTGCGTCGTGGCCACGCACAACCTCGCCATCGGCGTCGTCGTCGGCTCCGTCACGGCGATGGTGGTCTTCGCCCGGCGCGTCGCGCGCCTCGCCGAGGTCACCGCCGTCACGGACCCGGACGGCACCACCGTCGTCTACCGGGTGACGGGCGAGCTGTTCTTCGCCTCCTCCAACGACCTGGTGGGGCGGTTCGACTACGCGGGCGACCCCGACCGGGTCGTCATCGACCTCAGCGCGGCGCACGTCTGGGACGCCTCCTCCGTCGCCGCCCTGGACACCATCGGGAACAAATACGCCCAGCGCGGCAAGCGCGTGGAGATCACCGGGCTCAACGAGCCCAGTGCCCGCCTCCACTCCGCCCTCAGCGGAGAGCTCACCGGCGCCCACTGAGCGCGGCGATGTGGGGCGGGGGCGACGCGGCCCGGTATCCGTCGCCTACGCCATCTGGCCCGGCGGCTCGAACCGAGTGAAGGCGCTGTGCTTCGGCAGCCGGTACGTCTCCCGCCCGGTGATCGCGTTGAGGATGGTGGCGTTGCGTACGGCGCCGATGTCGAGGTTCGGCGACGAGACGCCGTGCGCGTGGATCTCGGCGTTCGCGACGAAGACCCGGCCCGTGACGCCGTCCGCGAGCTCCACGGAGTGGTCCAGGCGTACGCGGGGACGCCCGCGCCCGTCGCGCAGGAGCAGCTCGTCCACCGGGGCCAGGAAGGCGGGCGTGCGGTTGCGGTAGCCGGTGGCGGCGACCACGAGACCGGTGGTGTGCTCGAAGACGCGGTCCGTGTCGCGGTGCCGGCAGGTCAGGACCGCCGCGCGGCCGGTCGGGTCCACGGCGGCGGACTCCACCGTGATGCCGAAGCGCAGCTCCACGTCGGCCAGGCCGTGCTCCAGCTGCCGCCGGTAGAGCAGTTCGTGGATCTCCTCCAGGGTGTCGGTGGAGATGCCCTTGTAGAACTGCCACTGCTCGCCGACGAGCCGGTCGCGGACGTCCTGCGGCAGGGAGTGGAAGTACCGCATGTACGCCGGGGTCGTCAGCTCCAGGTTCATCTTGGTGTAGTCGAGCGGCGCGAACGACGACGTGCGGGTCAGCCAGCTCACCGCCGGGCCGCCGTCGAGGTTGCGGGTCAGCAGGTCGACGGCGACCTCGGCGCCGGACTGCCCGGAGCCGACGACCGTGACCTTGCCGGCCGCCGCCACGTCGGCCGCCCGGTACAGGTAGTCCGAGGTGTGCAGGAGCAGCGACTCGGGCAGGTCCGCCAGCGCCTCGGGGACGTGCGGCGCGGTGCCGATGCCGAGGACGAGGTTGCGCGCGAGCATCCGCAGCCGCGTGCCGTCCCCGCGTACGACGTCCACGGTGAACCGCTCGGCCTCGGCGTCCCAGTGGACCTCCTCGGCGCGGTGCGAGAAGCGGACGGAGGGCAGCCGGGCGGCCGCCCAGCGCAGGTAGTCCTCGTACTCGCGGCGCGAGGGGAAGAAGTTCTCGCGCACGGTGAAGGTGTAGAGGCGGTCCATGTCGTGGAGGTACGCCAGGAACGACAGCGGGTGCCAGGGGGCGACGAGCGTGACCAGGTCGGCGAGGAAGTTCACCTGCATCGAGGCGTCGCCGAACATCATGCCCCGGTGCCAGGTGAGCTCCGGCCGCTCCTCCAGGACGACGAGGTCGAGGTCGTCGACGGTGGAGGCGAGCGCGGCCAGGCCCAGGTTGAAGGGGCCGCAGCCGATGGCCACCACGTCGTGTTCGGAGATGGACTGCGTCATTGGGGGAGGTCCTCCTCGCTGCGCGGATGGACGAGCAGGGCGGCGGTCTTGTCGGGGAAGACGACCTCGCCGCAGGGGCGGAACCCGGCCGCCTCGAACGCCTTGAGCGACGGCGCGTTGGTCACGTCCGGCTCGGCGACCACGCGGACGCACTGCGGGTCGGCGGCGAGCAGCCCCTCGGCGAGGGCGCGCAGCAGCCGTCGGCCCAGCCCCTGCCCGGTGCGGGCCGCGTCGCCGATGGCGATGTGCACGCCCAGGTCGTGCGGCAGCTGTGCGTACCGCCCGGCGAGGCGGTCGCGGATCACCCGGTACACCTCGATGTACGCCAACGGCTCGCCGTCCAGGTCGACCAGGACCGGCAGGATCGCGTCCCCCGCCAGGTGCCCGGCGATCTCCTCGTACCAGCGCTCGCGCGGCCAGGCCTGGTGCCAGAAGGCGTCGATGTGCGGCGACTGCATCCAGCCGTGCACCACGTCCAGGTCGGTGCCCTCCGCCCGGGCGACCCGCGCCGACCAGGGGCCGCTCAGGACCGGGAGCGGCGGGCCGGGGATCGTGGCGGTCGGATCGTGGTCCACCGAGGTCATGCCGTGGCCTCCTGGAGGGGGTTCGGGGCGTCGAGGTAGACGGACTGGGCGTCGAGCGGCGCGAGGACCTCGTCGATGCCGTGCAGCCGGGTCAGCAGGTTGCCCTTGCACGGCAGGGTGTCCGCCTCCAGCCAGCGGCGCGCCAGCCGGTCGCCCTCGGGCCCGGCCTCGGCGAGCGCGGGGAGCGCCGCGCGCAGCCGATCGGCGAGGACGGCGAGGAGGTCGCGCTCGTCGGCGAGCCCGTCGACGGCGAGGCAGCCGACGACCGACAGCGCCTGGTTGCGCAGCAGGTAGTAGGAGAGGCGGTCGTCCACCAGGGCGTCGTCGACGACGGCGAGCGTGGAGGAGTCGGCGCCGAGCCGCTTCAGCAGGCCGGGGAGGTACGACGTCGCCAGGTAGTAGCCCTGGTTGTCGCGGAAGGTGGAGCCGGTGACGCGTCCGGTCGCGTCCAGGCGGACCAGGGTGTTCTGCTGGTGGGCCTCCAGGCCGATGCCGGTGGCGGCGTACAGGTGCAGCATCGGCACGAGCACCTTGTCGGTGTAGTCGGCCGTCCACTGCTCGGCCGCGCCCGGGCCGAGCGCCGCGACCAGGTCGCCGAGCGCGCTGCGGCCGAGGCCGGGGCGCGGGGCCACCAGGCCGACCAGGCAGCGCAGGTCGGCGATGCCGTCCGGGACCTCGCGCACGGCGACGTCGAGGCCGGTGACGTCCGGGCCCTCCGGGCTGCCCGGTTCGTCGACCGCGATCCAGGCGGGGTCGCGGGTGATCGCGAAGCCGGGGTGGGCGGCGAACGTGGCCTCGGCGTACCCGGCGTCGAGCAGCCGGTTGATCTCCAGGCCCCGGCGCAGCTCCGTACGGGTCGACTCGCGGCGGGAGTTGGTCAGCCGCAGCCCCAGGGAGAGCTTCAGCATCACGTCGGCGTCCGGCCGGTACACGGTCCGCACGCTGGAGGTGGGCCACCACTCGGGGCCCAGCTCGCCGAGCGGCTCCAGCGCGCCGGAGGCGACGAGCGCCTTGATGCGCGGCCGGTGCAGCAGGTCGCGGGCCTGCCAGGGGTGTGCGGGCACCAGCACCCGGCCGTCGTCCAGGCGCCGTTCGGCGAGGTCGGCGAGGAGGGCGACGGTGTCCCGGCCGGCGAGCGACGGCGCGCCGTCGACGGCGTCGTGGGAGACGACCGACTCGTCGGCGGCGAACCAGTGCAGCCGGAAGGAGCCGCGCAGCTCCGGCGAGTACGCCCGCGCCTCGTGGTCCGAGATGCCGTCCCGGCTCTTGGGCGCCGGGTGGTTCAAGTGGCCCAGCAGCAGCGCCTGTTCGGCGTCGAGGAAGCCGTCGACCTGCGGGGGCGGCTGCGGGTGGGCGCGGCGGTCGGCGATGAAGGCGGCGACCCGGCGTACGGACTCGGCGGTGCGCTCCACCAGGTCGGCGACCTCACCGGAGGGGACTCCGCCGGGACGGCTTCCGCCGCGTACCGCCGCCTCCGTGGAGAGCAGCGCCACGGCGGTGACGGGGTCGGCGGTCGGGCCGAGCGGGCCGCCGGGGCCCTCCAGGCGGGCGGGGGCGAAGCGGTGCCAGCCGGTGGGCGAGCAGTGCGTGACCTCGGTGACGAGGGCGAGCCCGGCGGTGGGCAGCTCCACGCGGAGCGGGCCGGGGGTGACGGGGGTGCCGGTCTCGCGCAGCCAGCAGCGCAGGAGGGCCTCGACGTGGGCGTGTTCGGCGGCGCCGCGCGCGTCGAGTTCGTGCAGCGGGTCCGGGTGCGTCGTTGTCGCCGCGCTGGTGACGGTCATGCGGCGCCCTCCTCGATGAGTCGTTCGCAGGTGCGGCCGGCGTCGAGGACCGTGTCCACGAGCCCGTCGATGTCGTCGGTGGTGGCGGTGGGGTTGAGCAGCGTGAACTTCAGGCACACGCGCTTGGGGGAGCCGGGCCCGGCGGTCTCCGCCTCCGTACGCCCGATGAGGGCGGCGCCGGATTCGAGCAGCCGTCGGCGCAGGGCGCCGTTGAGGGCGTCGGCGGCCGCCGGGTTGGTCCCCCGGTAGCGGAAGACCACCGTGGTCAGCTCGGCCGGGGCGACGAGCTCCAGCTCGGGCTCGGTGAGGATGCGGCGCTCCGCGTGGCGGGCCAGGTCGTGGCAGACGTCGACCATGCGGCCGAGCCCTTCCCGCCCGTACGTCAGCAGGGTGGCGGCGGCCTTCACCGCGTCGGGGCGGCGGGTGGTCTGGAGGCTGCGGCCCAGCAGGCCGTCGAAACCGGCCTCGGAGTCGTCGGCGGGGTTGAGGTAGGCCACCTCGCGGTCGAGCGAGGTGAAGGCGGTGGTGTCCGACACCAGGAGCACGCTCGCGGCCGCCGGCTGCCAGCCGATCTTGTGCAGGTCGAGGGTGACGGAGTCGGCGAGCTCCAGGCCCGCGAGGCGGCCGGCCAGCCGCTCGGAGAAGAGCGCGCCGAAGCCGTACGCCGCGTCCACGTGCATCCACATGCCGTGCCCGGAGGCGATCTCGGCGATCTCCGGGAGCGGGTCGATGGAGCCGAAGTCCGTGGTCCCGGCGGTGGCGACCACCGCGATCGGCGTCCGGTCCGGGCCGAGCGCCTCCAGCGCCGCGGCGAGCGCCTCGGGCCGCATGCGGCGGCGCTCGTCGACGGGCACCGGGTGCACGGCGGCCTCGCCGAGGCCGAGCACGGCGCACGCCCGGTGCGTGGAGAAATGGGCGAGCTCGGAGCAGAAGACCACCGGGCCGGGCAGCGCCGCGACGCCGTGCCGGCGGGCGTCGATGCCGCGCCGCAGCGCGGCGGCGTCGCGGGCGAGCAGCAGGCCCATCAGGTTGGACAGCGACCCGCCGGGCGTGAGGACGCCGTCGGCGCGCTCCCCGAGCCCGGCCAGGCGGATCAGGGCGCCGATGAGCCACCGCTCGACGGCGATGCCGGAGGGGCCGGAGTCGTACGTGTCCAGCGACGCGTTCCCGGCGGCGGCCAGGGTGTCCGCCGCGACCGCGACCGACAGGGACGGCGCTTGCAGGTGGGCGGCGGCACGCGGGTGCGAGAGGTCGATGCCCTGCTCCAGCAGCACGGTCGCGAGCAGCTGGAGCGCCGCCTTGGCGCCGAGCCCCTCGGCGGGCAGCTCGGCCGGGCCGAGGGCCTCGGCCGCCGCCGCGAGGACGTCGACGGACTCGCGGACCTCCAGGGCGTTGCCCGCGGTCAGGCCGAGCGGGGTCGACATGTCGGTGAGGAGGGCGACGGTCTTCACACCGTGGTC
>NZ_JBEXNO010000019.1:0-138935 GCF_040611175.1 Streptomyces sp. NPDC003036
GCGAAACGGGCACGCTCGCAGCGCTCTCCTGCCGCCAGGGCGGCCCGGCGGGCCTCGCCGTCCTGGAGGAGGCCTGGGATCCGCCAGCCGGTCCCTTCGACCGGGCGCGCCCGGCCCTGATCGCCGCCGACTTCCCGCACTTCCGCCCCTGGCGCAACCGCCTGTCGAGCCGCTCCCTCCAACTGCGCTACGGCCGCGACGGCCTCTGGTACGGCTACGAATCCGACCCGGACCGCGAGGACTGGTGGCCGCGCGGCACCCCCGACGCGGACCCCGTCGGCGCACTCGCCGACCTGCTCGGGCGCTGATGGGTAGGCTGCCGTGCATACGGGGAAACGACCACGAAGGGGGCCTGGTGGAAGCCGAGTTGGTAGCACTGGCGACGGCGGGGGCGACCGCGCTCGTCCAGCAGATGGTGGGCGAGAGCTGGGAGCAGGCCAAGGGTCGGATCGTCGCGTTCTTCGCCCGCCGCGCGGGCAAGGACCCGGAGGCGGTCACGGCGGAACTGGACGCGGTACGGGCGGAACTGCTCGCCGCCGAGGAGACGGGCGACGAACGCACGACGGCCGACGCCCAGGCCGAAGCGCGCACCGAGTGGCGGGCTCGTATGCGCCGAACTCTCCAGGCGGACCCGGAGGCGGCGGGGGAACTGCGGGCGATGCTGGATGAGTTGATGCCGACTTCCGGATCCATCACGGTCAACAACACCGTGAACGACGGGGTCTACCACGCCGCCGTGATCCAGGCCGGGTTCATCGGCAGGAACTACGGCACGCAAGGCGCCTGACCCCTACATTGGGCCGTGATCGACGAGACGCGGAACAGCGTGGGCGGAAGCGCACGGGGGGCCCGTCGTACCGGCAGGTCCCCATCCGTCACCTCGCGTCGTGCGTGCGCCAACCGGCCCAGCACCTCCCCTGATCGCGCACTCGCCCCGTGTCCTGGAGTGCGACCCGTAGAGGACATGTGAGGGTTCGATTAAGCCACCACTCGATGGGGTGAATGGCGGATGCGACATAACCCGCCTTGACTGTAAGGCGTTAATTCCGGTGCGGGCGGGTGCCCGTGAAAGTCTCCGGAAGGCAGGAAGCCATGAGGCACACTCGCCGAAATGGTCTGGCCACCCTGGTGGCCACCAGCGGCGCGCTCGCTCTGGCGGCGGGTTATGCGTACGCCGACTCCGAGGCGGCCGGCGCTGCGGTCGACTCGCCGGGGCTGGTCTCCGGCAACAGCGTGCAGCTGCCGGTGGACGTCCCGGTCAATGTCTGCGGCAACACCATCAACGTGGTCGGGCTCCTCAACCCCGCGGCCGGCAACACGTGCGCGAACAACGGCGGCGGAAAGTCGTCCCACAAGGACGAGGCGGCCACCCCGCACGGCGGCAGCGGTGGCGGTAGCGGAAAGGGCAGCGGGAACAGCGGCGGTGCGTCCGCCGAAGGCGTCACCAAGGGGTCCCCCGGGGTGATCACGGGCAACGGCATCCAGCTGCCCGTCGACCTGCCGGTCAACGTCAGCGGCAACTCCGTCAACTTCGTCGGCATCCTCAACCCCGTCTTCGGCAACGCCTCCAGCAACGGCGGTGGCAAGACCCCCGTCACGCCGCCGAAGGGCGACGAGCCGGCCCAGCCGCCGAAGCCGGGGGCGTCGAAGCCGGAGGAGCCGTCCGCCGCGGGGCCCGCCCCGGCGCCCGACACCCGTCCCGCGCTGGAGACCAGCACGACGCCGCTGGCCGAGACCGGCGCCGACGGCGGCCTGCTCGCCCTCGGCGGTGCCGCCATGGGCCTGATGCTCGGCGGCGCCGTCCTCTACCGCCGCTTCCGAGGCACCGCGACGCCCGAAGGCGTCTGAGCCGGTCGGGCCCGGCACCGGCGCGGAGGTTCACCGCCGCCAGGACCCCAGCATCGCGTCGATCACCGGTGCTACGCGGGTACGGGCCTGGTGGCGGGGGACGCCACGCATCAGCAGCGTGTCGTACTCGGTGTCGACGTGCCGCACCGATGCCCGCACCGCCGCGGTCACCGCGCCCTCGTCCAGGGCCCGCCCCGCCGCCGTGCGCCCGACGCGCCCGCTGCCGCGCAGGGAGGCGTGCGCCGCGATGCCGGCGGCCCGCTCCGGCGGGCAACCCGGGAACAGCCGGAGGATCTCGGCGGCCAGAGCGGCCGTGAACCGCTCGTCCTCGGCCGCCCGCCGCTCCGCGTCCCTCGCCCTGCGGCGGGCACGCGCCTCCGCGTCGGCGAGGCACGCGGCCTCGGCCCGCGCCAGGGCCGCCTCCTCCACGAGGATGCCCTGGCGTTCGTAGCGCGTACGGCGCCGGTTGTGGCGTACGACCACGGCCCACAGCCCGCTCGCCTCGCGGGCACGGCGGGTGAGCGCCGCGTCGCCGCGCGGCAGGTAGACCAGGTGGCCGAGGTCGGCGCAGTCCAGGCAGAGCGGCGCGTGGAACTCCAGGACCATCCGGGGCAGCGGGCCGCTGCGGCACTCCGCGCAGTGGCGGCGGCGTCGCAGCGGCTCGATCACCACGATCGGGGCCGGTACGGACATCTCGGCGCCCGCTCAGCGCACGCTCGGCGCCGCCGCCTCGATAAACGCGGTCAGTGCCCCGACCGCCCGCTCCGAGCGCCGCTCCCGGTCCGCCTCGTCCCTCGCCTCGTGCATGCAGTTCGTCACCTCGAAGGTCTCCTCGGCCAGCCGTACGATCGCGGGGTCGTCGCACACCAACTGCACCCGCACCAGGGCCTGCCGGGCCGTGGCCCGCCGCTCGTACGACTCCAGGCGTGTGCTCTCCGCGTGCGAGCCGTTCCGGCGGTACCAGCGTGCGTTCTGTGCCCGCCGGTACTCCACAACGGCGTCGGCGAACGCGCTGTACGTCGCGATCCGTTCCTGACGGAGCTGTTCCGCGCGGGCGAGCGTCGCGGTGCGCTGTGCCGCCCGCCCCTGGAAGAAGTGCGTGACCACCGCGCCGAGCAGTGTGCCGATCACCGCGATCAGCGCCGTCTCCATCGCTGCCTCCCCCTTCGGTCCCCGCTCCGCAACGCGGTCGCTCCGCACCCTATTACGGTCACACGCCGAGCCCCACCCGCCGGGAGCCGGGAGGGAGTTGAGTCCGCGAGCGCCGTCCCGTACACCCGCGGCGCCTCCTTGCCGCGCACGGTGCCGGACGGGTCCCCGGTACACCGGCGTGGGCATTGGGTGCATGGGGCAAGGACATGCTGCGGGGGCTCCTTCCTCGGGGAGCATGGGGGCGTGAGACTCGAACCGATCACCTGGGAACGGCTGGCCGACCGGCTCGCCGCGCACGTGGACGGGCTGCGCCCCGGCGACGGAGGGCCCTGGCTCAAGGTCGGCGTCGACGGGCCGCCCGCCGCCCGTCCGGACGAGCCGGCCGCGTTGCTGGCCGAGGCGTTGCGGCTGCGCGGCCGGGCGGTGGTGGTCGTCGGCACGGAGGGCTTTCTGCGCCCGGCGTCGCTGCGGTACGAGTACGGCAAGGAGGACCCCGACTCGTACTACAGCGGCTGGTTCGACACCAACGCGCTGTGGCGCGAGGTCTTCACGCCGCTGGAGCCGGGCGGCAGCGGACGCGTGCTGCCGGACCTGTGGGACCCGGTGGCGGACCGCGCCACGCGCAGCCCGTACACCCGACTCCCGCCGGGCGGTGTACTGGTGCTGCACGGTCCGTTCCTGTTCGGGCACTGGTTTCCGTTCGACCTGACCGTGCACCTGCGCCTGTCGCGGGGCGCCCTCGCCCGGCGTACGGCGGAGGCGTGGACCCTGCCCGCCTTCGACCGCTACGAGGCCGAGGTCGGGCCCGCGGAGACGGCGGACGTCCTCGTCCGCGCGGACGATCCCCGCCACCCCGCCTGGACCGGCCTCCCGGAGTAGCCCCCGCTTCCTTCCGCTTCCACCTCGCCCTCGCCCTTGCCCTCGTCCTCACCGTCTCGTCGGCCGGCCGCCCGGCACCGTCACCGCCTCCGCGCCCGCGCGGCAACCCGCCGACGCCGCTCCGGCCGGGGACGCGCCGGAGAGGCGGGCGGCCAGGAACGCGCCCGTGAAGGCGTCGCCCGCGCCCGTCGAGTCGATCGCCCGCACCCGCGGCGCCGAGGCGCGGGCGACGACGCGTCCGGACGCCGCCACCAGCGCGCCCGCCGCGCCGAGGGTCACCGCGACCAGCGGGAAGCCGTGGCTGAGCTTGGCCGCGGCGTCCGACGGGTCGGGCAGGCCCGTCAGCAGCGCGGCCTCGTCGGCGTTGGGCAGCAACACGTCCGCGCCCTCCACCGCCGCCAGGAACCGGGCTGCGCCGAACTCCGCGAGGAACCCCGCCGACGCCGGGTCCACGCTCACCGGGACGCCCCGCTCCCGCGCCGCCGCCAGGGCCAGGGACGCAGCCTCCCGGCTGGGCCCCGCGAAGAAGAGATACCCGGACAGATGTACGTGTGACACACCCTCCAACAGGCTTGGCGACCAGTCGCCACGGTCCAGCCGCAGCGCCGCCCCGCTGTCCGTGAGGAACGTCCGCTCGGCGGTCGCGTCGACCAGCGCCACGACGGTCGCGGTCGGCGCCTCCTCGTCCCGTACGAGCAGGGGCCGCACCCCGGCCGCCCGCAGCCGCTCCTCGTGCCAGGAGGCCCAGTCGGTGCCCACCCGCGCCAGGATCCGCACGTCGGGCCGGCCCGAACGCGCGGCCCAGCACGCGACGTTGCCTCCGGCGCCGCCGGGCAGGGTCCGGATCTCCGCCGCAGTGTCGGTCGCCCGCGCCGGCGGCGTACGGTGCCGGACCACGACATCGGTGACCACGTCACCGACCACGAGCAGCGCCCCGCTCATCGCACGGGATCGGCCGCAGCTGCGGTCGGTGCCGCGGTCGGTGCCGCGTCGCACGCTGCCGCCGCGATGCGCGCCGCCAGCCGCACATTGCCGCGCACCGCCGCGATGTTGGCCTCCAGGGACGCGCCGCCGGTGTGCCGCATCAGGTACTCCAGCAGGAACGGTGTCACCGCCTGCCCGGTGATCCCCCGCTCCCGGCACGCGTCCAGCGCCTCCGCCAGCACCCGGTCGTGCACCTCCGGATCCAGCTGCTCCGCCTCCGGCACCGGATTGGCGACGATCAGCGCCGCCTCGGCCCCGGCCCCTGAGCCGGAACCGGAGCCGCCGAGGGCGTCCTGCGCCCGCATCACCGCCGCCACCTCCTGCGGCGACCGCACCGTCCAGTCGACCGGCTCCCCGGAGGACGTCAGATAGAAACCGGGGAAGTGCTCGGTCCCGTATCCGAGGATGCCCACGCCCAGCGTCTCCAGCCGCTGGAGCGTCGCCGGGACGTCCAGGATCGATTTGACCCCCGCGCACACCACCGTGATCCGCGTCCGCGCCAGCAGGCGCAGGTCCGCCGACTCGTCCTGCGTGTGCGCCCACTCCCGGTGCACGCCGCCGAGCCCGCCGGTCGCGAAGACCCGGATGCCCGCCCGCGCGGCCAGGAACGCCGTCGCCGACACGGTCGTCGCCCCGCTCGCCCCCGTCGCCAGCGCGGGCGCCAGGTCCCGGTGCCCCAGCTTCCGTACGCCGGGATCCGTCGCCAGCCGCTCCAGGCCGCTCTTGTCGAGCCCGATGCGTGCCGCACCGTCCAGGACGGCGATGGTGGCCGGAACCGCACCACCCTCCCGTACGAGCGCCTCCAGCTCCTCCGCCACCGCCAGGTTGCGCGGGCGGGGCAGTCCGTGGGCGATGATCGTCGACTCGAGGGCCACGACGGGCCGGTTGGCCGTCAGGGCCTCTCGTACCTCTTCGGACAACACCACTGTGGTCTCTGGCATGTCCCCATCCCTGGCGCGGCGGCGGGCCCCGCAAACCTGGGCCCTCGGCAACGCTGAGGGCCCAGACCGGGCATCCGGGTCAGCAGGTCATCCGGGACGCTTCGGCGAGCGCAGCGCCAGGACGGCGAGCGGCAGGAGCAGGCACGCGCCGACCGCGTTCAGCCAGCCGTACCCGGCCTGGGCGACGATCAGGCCGGCCGCCGCGCCCCCGATGCCCGCCGACGTGTTCATCGTCAGGTCCGACAGGCCCTGGACGGCGGCGCGCGCCGCCTGCGGCACCGAGTCCGTCAGGAGCGCCGAGCCGGAGACCAGGCCCGCGGACCAGCCGAGGCCCAGCAGGAAGAGCCCGGCGGCCGTACGGCCGTGACTGCCCCCCGCCGTACCGGCCAGCAGGGCCGCGCAGGACAGCAGCCCGACCGCCAGGCCGATGACCGACAGCCTGCCGAGCTTGTCCGACAGCCACCCCATCACGGGCGAGAACGCGTACATGCCCGCGATGTGGCCGCTGATGACGAGCCCGATCAACTGGATGCCGGCGCCGTGGTGGCTGAGCGCCACGGGCGTCATCGACATGATCGAGACCATCGCGGTGTGCGAGGCCGCCACCGTCACCAGCGCGAGCCGGGCGCGCGGGGACTCCCGCACCGCCCGGAAGCCCGCCTTCAGGGAACGGCCCTCCGGTTCCGTGTCCTCCGCGGAGCCGGCCGCCAGCGCCCGCGCGGTCAGCAGCGGGTCGGGCCGCAGCAGCGCGGCGACCATCACCGCCGAGACCAGGAAGACCCCGGCCGCCCACAGGAAGGGGCCCGCCGCCGCGGGGATGCCCATCCCGGCGACGCTCCGCCCCGCCGGTGCGGCGATGTTCGGGCCCAGCACCGCGCCGATCGTGGTGGCCCACACGACCGTGGAGATGGCCCGCGCGCGCCGCTCCGGCTCGGCCAGGTCGGCGGCCGCGAAACGGGCCTGGAGGTTCGCCGACGACCCGGCGCCGAACCCCGCCATGCCCACGAGCAGCAGCGGAAAGCTCCCGACGACCGCCGCGACCACCACCACACCCGCGCCGACCGCCCCGAGCACGTACGCCAGGACCAGCCCGGGCCGCCGCCCGCGCGCGGTCATCAGCGCCGCCAGCGGCATGGACAGCAGCGCCGTTCCGGCCACCATGGCCGTGGGGGCGAGCCCGGACAGCGCCTCCGTCCCGCTCACCTCCTGCGCCAGTACGGAGGCGAGCGCGATGCCGATGGCCACCCCCAGCCCGCCCAGGATCTGGCTGACGATGAGGACGGCAGCGGTCCGCCGCCGCAGGGAGGGCAGCTCGGCCACCGCGACCGGCGCGGAAGCGGACGTCGGCGCCGGCACGGGAGCGTCGGGTATACCGGAGGGTGTAGTCACCGCAGCAGTTTGTCACCCCTTACATCATCGGACCAGATCCGGAGAGCGGTGGCGGTCGCCACACCCCGTCCGCCTGGCCGCCCGGTCCGCGCGGGCAGGGACGCCCTCCATGCCGACCACCGTACGACCCGCCACTGACGGCGCCACCCGGCACGTGGTCGCGGTGTGAATCTTTGTTTGGTACGACTCCGGCCATAGCCTCGCACCCCTACCAGCGGGTACACATGGCACGACCAGCAGGACAGCACCACGACGACAGACCACGTACGAGGCTTGGCAGGCGGCGGGGCACAAGGGGCGAAGGGCTTACGGGTATGCCGGGTATGCAGGGCACAGTCGACGGATTCAGCTACGGACTGGTCACCCCCGTGGCCGCCTATCTGATGGCCTGCCTCGGCGGCGCGCTCGGTCTGCGCTGCACCACCAGGTCACTGCGCGACGGCGGGCGCTTCCGGCTCGGCTGGCTCGCCCTCGGCGCCACCTCCATCGGCTCCGGCATCTGGACCATGCACTTCATCGCGATGATGGGCTTCAGCGTCCAGGAGTCGCCGATCGGCTACGACAGGCTCACCACCTTCGCCAGCCTCGCCGTCGCGATCGTCATGGTCGGCATCGGCATCTTCCTCGTGGGCTACCGCGGCGCGACCGCGATGGCCCTCGTCACCGGCGGCACCCTCACCGGGCTCGGCATCGCCACCATGCACTACCTCGGCATGGCCGGAATGCGGCTCCAGGGCCGGATCGAGTACGACACGGTCACCGTCGCCCTCTCGGTCGTGATCGCGGTGGTGGCGGCCACGGCCGCGCTGTGGGCGGCCGTATCGGTCCGCGGCTTCACGGCCACCCTGGGCGCCAGCCTGGTCATGGGCGTCGCGGTCACCGGCATGCACTACACGGGCATGGCCGCGGTCAACGTCCACCTCCACGGCGACGGCCAGGTGCCGGGCACGGAGAACACCACCGCGCTCCTCGCCCCGATCCTGATCGGCCCGGCGGCGTTCCTGCTGCTCGCCGGGATCGTGGTGCTCTTCGACCCGCTGCTGGTCCTGGGCGAGCCCGGCGGGCGGCGGCCCGCCGTTCGCCCTCCGCACCGGTACGGGGCGTCGGCCCGGCTCCACGGCCGCCGGGCCGACGAGTTCCACCAGGACCACCGGAGCCACGGGAGCCACGCCTACGGCGAGCCGGCCAACTGGTCGGCGGTCCGTCCGCCGCGCCGCAGCGAGCGCTCCCGCCACCGCTGACCCCGCGGGCGACCCCCGACTGTCAGTGGTGAGTCGTACGGTGGTTGCATGCGGCCCGTTTCCAAGATCGAACGTTCGGTGGCGCCCTTCGAGGTCGTCAGCCCCTACCAGCCCAGCGGCGACCAGCCCGCGGCCATCGCCGACCTGGCACGCCGTATCCAGGCGGGCGAGAAGGACGTCGTCCTGCTCGGCGCGACCGGCACCGGCAAGTCGGCGACGACCGCCTGGATGATCGAAAAGCTCCAGCGCCCCACCCTCGTGATGGCGCCGAACAAGACGCTGGCCGCGCAGCTGGCCAACGAATTCCGCGAGCTGCTGCCGAACAACGCCGTGGAGTACTTCGTCTCGTACTACGACTACTACCAGCCCGAGGCGTACGTCCCGCAGTCGGACACCTACATCGAGAAGGACTCCTCCATCAACGAGGAGGTCGAGCGGCTGCGCCACTCCGCCACCAACTCGCTGCTCACCCGGCGCGACGTCGTCGTGGTCGCCTCCGTCTCCTGCATCTACGGCCTCGGTACGCCGCAGGAGTACGTGGACCGGATGGTCCCGCTCAAGGTCGGCGAGGAGATCGACCGCGACGAGCTGCTGCGCCGCTTCGTCGACATCCAGTACACGCGCAACGACCTCGCCTTCACCCGCGGCACCTTCCGGGTGCGCGGCGACACCATCGAGATCTTCCCGGTCTACGAGGAGCTCGCCGTCCGCATCGAGATGTTCGGCGACGAGATCGAGGCCCTCTCCACGCTGCACCCGCTCACCGGCGAGGTCATCAGCGACGACCGGGAGCTCTACGTCTTCCCGGCCAGCCACTACGTGGCGGGCCCGGAGCGCATGGAGAAGGCGATCAACGGCATCGAGCGCGAGCTGGAGGTGCGCCTGGCCGAGCTGGAGAAGCAGGGCAAGCTGCTGGAGGCGCAGCGGCTGCGCATGCGCACCACGTACGACATCGAGATGATGCGCCAGATCGGCTCCTGCTCCGGCATCGAGAACTACTCGATGCACTTCGACGACCGCGAGCCCGGCTCCCCGCCCAACACCCTCCTCGACTACTTCCCCGAGGACTTCCTCCTCGTCATCGACGAGTCACACGTCACCGTCCCGCAGATCGGCGCCATGTACGAAGGCGACGCCTCGCGCAAGCGGACGCTGGTCGACCACGGCTTCCGGCTGCCGTCCGCGCTCGACAACCGGCCGCTGAAGTGGGAGGAGTTCCAGGAGCGGATCGGCCAGACCGTCTACCTGTCGGCGACGCCCGGACAGTACGAGCTGTCCCGCTCGGACGGCTTCGTCGAGCAGATCATCCGCCCCACTGGCCTCGTCGACCCCGAGGTCGTCGTCAAGCCCACCGAGGGGCAGATCGACGACCTGGTGCACGAGATCCGGCTGCGCACCGAGCGCGACGAGCGCGTCCTGGTCACCACCCTCACCAAGAAGATGGCCGAGGACCTCACCGACTACTTCCTGGAGCTGGGCATCCAGGTCCGCTACCTGCACAGCGACGTCGACACCCTGCGCCGGATCGAGCTCCTGCGCGAACTGCGCGCCGGTGACTACGACGTCCTGGTCGGCATCAACCTGCTCCGCGAGGGCCTGGACCTGCCCGAGGTGTCCCTGGTGGCCATCCTGGACGCCGACAAGCAGGGCTTCCTGCGCTCGGGCACCTCGCTGATCCAGACCATCGGCCGCGCCGCGCGCAACGTCTCCGGCCAGGTCCACATGTACGCGGACACCGTCACGCCCGCCATGGCGCAGGCCATCGACGAGACCAACCGGCGCCGCGAGAAGCAGGTCGCGTACAACAAGGCCAACGGCATCGATCCGCAGCCGCTCCGCAAGAAGATCAACGACATCGTGGCCACCATCGCGCGCGAGGAGGTCGACACCGAGCAGCTGCTCGGCACGGGCTACCGCAAGTCCAAGGACGGCAAGGGTGCCAAGGCGCCCGTGCCCTCCCTCGGCGGCGCCACGGCGGCCAAGGCCGGCAAGGGCGGCAAGGCGGCCAAGGCCGCCTCCAAGGGCGCGCTGGTCAGCGACCGCCCCGCGGCCGAACTGGCGGGCATCATCGAGGAGATGACCGACCGGATGCGGGCCGCCGCCGCGGAGCTGCAGTTCGAGGTGGCCGCGCGGCTGCGCGACGAGGTGAGCGAGCTGAAGAAGGAGCTGCGGCAGATGAAGGAGGCGGGCATCGCCTGACGCCCCCGCAGCCGGCCGACCCCAGCAGTCGGCCGACCCCGCAGCCGGTCGGCTGCCACAGCCGGTCCGCCGCGACGCACGAGTGAGGCGAGTGACGCCGCGGCGACCGGCTGTGTTGCAACACCGCCACAAAAGAGGGCCGCGCCTGCTGCGGTCCCAGCCCTTCTGCGTAGGGTGCTGGCAACCGCACTCGCAGACGGTCGCGGGGGAACGCAACGAGAGGGGACAGCGGTGACGGTCAACATGACCAAGGGTCAGGCCATCAGCCTGCAGAAGAGCGACGGAGGCACCCTGACCGCCGTGCGGATGGGGCTCGGCTGGCAGGCCGCGCCGCGCCGCGGTCTGTTCGGTTCCCGCACCCGGGAGATCGACCTCGACGCCTCGGCCGTGCTCTTCGCCGACAAGCAGCCCATCGACGTGGTCTTCTTCCGCCACCTGGTCAGCGACGACGGCTCCGTGCGCCACACCGGCGACAACCTGGTGGGCGGCGCCGGCCAGGGCGGCGACGACGAGGCGATCCTCGTCGACCTCGAGCGCGTCCCCGTCCACATCGACCAGATCGTCTTCACGGTGAACTCCTTCACCGGCCAGACGTTCCAGGAAGTGCAGAACGCCTTCTGCCGCATCGTCGACGAGACGAACGGCCAGGAGCTCGCCCGCTACACGCTCGACGGCGGCGGCCAGTACACCGCGCAGATCATGGCCAAGGTGCACCGGGCCGGCTCCGGCTGGCAGATGACGGCTCTGGGCAACCCGGCCAACGGCCGTACGTTCCAGGACCTCATGCCGGCGATCGTGCCGCACCTGTAAGTCCACGGCTCGTCGCCGCGACACGCGGCGACGAGCACCGCGTCCATCCGCAGCTCCCGGAGGCACCAGGTCGCCCCGGGAGCTGCCGCAGCGTTCGAGCTGTCGCAGCTACGAGGGGGGAACAGGCGCATGACGGCCGAGCTGGTCCGGGGACAGAACCATCCTCTGCCCCACGCCCGACTCGAGATCCGGGTGTCGGCCCGCGAGCCGGTCATGGCCGGTGCCACGCTCGGCGACGAGGACGGCCGCGTCCACGGTCCCGAGTGGGTCGTCCACCCCGGAGCGCCCGCCCTGCCCGGTGTGGAGGTCTCCCGCCAGGCCGCCGCCGACCACCGGCTCGCCGTCGACCTCGACGCGCTGCCGGCCGCCGTCCACCGGGTCACGGTGCTGCTCGCCCTGCCCCTCGGCCTCGGCGGCCCGGACCGGTTCGGCGCCGTCGCCGCGCCCTTCGTCTCGGTCACCACCCTCGACGGCACCGGCATCGCCGACTACACCCTCACCGGCCTCGACCGCGAGTCCGCCGTCGTCGCCCTGGAGCTCTACCGCCGCCAGGAGGCGTGGAAGGTCCGCGCCGTCGGCCAGGGGTATGCGGGTGGCCTCACGGCGCTCCTCGCCGACCAGGGGCTCGACCCGGCCGCGGACCTGGCGGGAGCCATCCAGGAGGCCATCGCGAAGGGCATGAGCCGCGCGGTGGCCGCGCCCCCGCCGCGTATCGCGCGGACCGCGCGTACCGCCGAAGGCGACCGCGCCCGCCGGGACACGCCCCCGACGGCCGGCCCCGTCGACTACACGCACCCCCGCCGCCAGGCCCCTCCGCAGCAGGCAGCCCCGGTCCCGGCGGCCTCGCGGCAGCCCGCAGCGCCGGTGGCCGGCGACGCGTCGGGCTGGACCATGGAGGAGCGGCTCTACAACCAGGTCTGGGGCATGTTCGAGGACCTGGCCCGCACCACCGCCGCCTACCGCAGCGCCGTCGACTTCGCCGAGTCCCGCATGGACCAGGAGCTCGAGCGCGTCCTGTCCGACCCGCGCAGCCGTAACGGAGCGGGCGGCGACGCCGTACGGGCCGCCGCCCGCGCCAAGCACGACGAGCTGACCGCCCGGGCCCGCGAGGCGCTCGACCGGGACCTCGCGCAGCTCACCGCCGAGGCGCAGGTCGTCGAACCGGCCCTGCCGCCCGCGTTCGCCGGCTGGGACAACCCCGTCTGGCACGCCTACCGCGTCCCCACCGAGGCCCCGATGGCCCTGCGCCTCGGCGACCTCCACCTCCCGGAGAGCCCGGAGCTGCGCATCCCGATGCTCGTACGGCTGCCGCTGGCGCGCGGCCTGTGGGTGGACAGCGGCCGCTCGGAGGCCGCCGAGGCCGTCGGCACGGACGACGCCGTGCTGCGCCGGCTCGCCATGGACACGGCGGTGTCGCTCGCGGCGCGGATCGTCGCGGTCCATCCGGCGGGGGAGTACGCCGTCCACGTCATCGACCCGGCGGGCTCGGCGGCGGCCTCCCTCGCCCCGCTCACCGGCTCCGGCGTGCTCGCCGGGCCGCCCGCGTCCGGCGCCGGGGGAGTGTCCGACGTCCTCGGCCGGCTCACCGACCGCGTGGACCTGGTGCAGATGGCCGTCCGCGGCGGGGCGGCCGACTCCCTCCCGCCGGACCTCGACACCGCCGAGCAGCTGCTGATCGTCAACGACTTCCCGCACGGCTTCGACGACCGGGCCGTCACGCGGCTGCGCTACCTCGCCGACGAGGGCCCGGCCGTCGGCGTGCACCTGCTGATGGTCGCGGACCGCGACGACGCCCGGGCGTACGGCCCGGTGCTCGACCCCTTGTGGCGTGCGCTGCTGCGGGTCACGCCCGTCCCGGACGACCACCTCGCCGACCCGTGGGTGGGCCATGCCTGGACGTACGAGCCGCCTCGGGTCCCGGAGGGCAGCGGCATCCTGCGCCAGGTCCTGTCCCAGGTCGCCGACGCCCGTCCCCATAGGCGTCCCTGACCTGGGCACTTGGGACTCCCTTTACTTTTCCCTTTACCTTCCTTTGGTGTATGCGGTACTGTTCTTTGCGCGGAGGGGAGTACTCCCACGTGCGGCGTTCCCGTCAATACGGACGGTCGGATCACGACCGGTCCCGGGGCGTCGGCCCGTGTGTCGTCCGGCGGTGAGAACCGGCGGGGCCTCGGGTGGAAGAGACCTCCGGCAGCGACGACGCTGATCAGTAGCCGTACGACGCCGGAGGCGCAGTGGACGTTTCAATGAACTTGTGGGTGGCGACCGTTCTCGGTCTGTCCATCCTGATCGCGGCCGACTTCTTCATCGGGCGCAAGCCGCACGACGTGTCGATCAAGGAAGCGGGAACCTGGACGGTCGTCTGGATCGTCCTCGCCGCGCTGTTCGGTGTGGGCCTGCTCGTCTTCGGCGAGAGCCAGGCGTCCGGCGAGTTCTTCGCCGGTTACATCACCGAGAAGTCGCTCAGCGTCGACAACCTCTTCGTCTTCGTCCTGATCATGGCGAAGTTCTCGGTGCCGACCCACCTCCAGCAGCGCGTGCTGCTCATCGGCGTCCTGATCGCCCTGGTCCTGCGCGCGATATTCATCGCCGCCGGCGCCGCGATCATCGCCAGCTTCTCCTGGGTCTTCTACATCTTCGGCGCGTTCCTGATCTACACCGCCTGGAAGCTCATCCAGGAGGCGCGGGCGGACGAGCCGGAGGAGGAGTTCGAGGAGAACCGCCTCCTGAAGTCCATCGAGAACCGCTTCGGCGTCGCGGACCGGTACCACGGCACCAAGCTCTTCATCCGCAACAACGGCAAGCGCATCCTGACCCCGCTGATGGTCGTCATGCTCGCCATCGGCACCACGGACGTGCTGTTCGCGCTGGACTCCATCCCCGCGATCTTCGGCCTGACCCAGGACCCGTACATCGTCTTCACGGCCAACGCGTTCGCCCTCATGGGTCTGCGGCAGCTGTACTTCCTCATCGGCGGCCTGCTGAAGAAGCTGGTCCACCTGAGCTACGGCCTGTCGGTGATCCTCGGCTTCATCGGCGTGAAGCTGGTGCTCCACGCCATGCACGAGTCGGGGGTGCACGTCCCGGAGATCTCGATCCCGGTCTCGCTGGCCTTCATCTGCGCCGTGCTGGTCATCACCACGATCACCAGCCTGATCGCCTCGAAGAAGCAGGCCGAGCGCGAGGCGGCCGCCGAGGGCGCCGCGGACAAGGACAGCGTCGAGGCCTGACGGCCGCCGTACGCGCCGCAGCAGGCACTGGCTCAGCCGGCCGGTACGGGTTCGCATGGCGACCCGCACCGGCCGGTGCTTGTGTGGACGGTGAACGGACCCGCCCAGACGGTGGTGGAAGGACCCGCGCTGAGCGGCCTCGTCACACCGCCGCCGATTCCCCGGCCGACTGCACGGCCTCGCCCCCGGCAGGCTCCGCCACCGGCTTCGGCCGCGTCTCCGGCAGCAGCGCGAAGCACGCGAAGCTCAGCAGCGCGATCCCGCTCAGATACGCCGCCACACCCCACGGCGGCCCGGCGCCCCCCGCCGCGGCCGTCGCCACGATCGGCGTGAGCGCGCCGCCCACCACCCCCGCCAGGTTGTAGCCGACCGCCGCACCGGTGCACCGCACCCTCGGCTCGTACAGCTCGGGCAGGTACGCCGCCACCACGGCGAACGTCGTGATGAAGGCCAGCAGCGCGCCGGAGAACCCCAGGAACATCAGCAGCGGCTGCGCGGTGTGCAACAGCGCCACCATCGGGAACATCCACAGCGCGGACGCCGCGCAACCCGCCAGGCACATGGGCCGCCGCCCGACGCGGTCCCCCAGCACCGCGACGAACGGCGTCACCACGCCGCTGATCGCCACCGCCGCCATGATGCAGACCAGCATCACCGTACGGCTCACGCCGAGCCGCTCCGTGCCGTACGCCAGCGCCCAGGTGGAGACCGCGTAGAAGACGGCGTATCCGACCGCGAGCGCCCCGGCGGTCAGCAGCACCAGCCGCCAGTGGCCGCGCGCCACCTCCACCAGAGGGGCGTTCGCCCGCTTCCCCGTCTCGGCCATCTCCTCGAACTGCGGAGTCTCCCGCAGCGAGCGGCGCAGCAGCAGCCCGCCGGCCGCCAGCACCCCGGCCGCCCAGAACGGCACCCGCCAGCCCCACTCCCGGAACTGGGCGTCGCTCAGCCCGGCCGACAGGCCGAGGATCACCCCGTTCGCCAGCAGGAATCCCACCGGCGGCCCCACCTGCGGAAAGCTCGCCCACAGCGCCCGCTGCCGCTCCGGCGCGTGCTCCACCGTCAGCAGCACCGCCCCGCCCCACTCCCCGCCGAGCCCGAGCCCCTGCACGAACCGCAGCACGAGCAGCAGGACGGGAGCGGCCACCCCGAGCGTCGCGTACGTCGGTACGCAGCCGACCGCGACCGTGGCCGCGCCCGTCAGCAGCAGCGAGGCGAGCATCACCGGACGCCGCCCGTACCGGTCACCGATGTGTCCGAACAGCGCGGAACCGAGCGGCCGTGAGACGAAACCGATCGCGAACGTGCCGAACGCCGCCAGCGTCCCGGCCACCGGCGAGAACGTCGGGAAGAACAGCGGCCCCAGCACGAGCGCGGCGGCGGTCCCGTACACGAAGAAGTCGTAGAACTCGACCGCCGTCCCGGCGAGGGCGGCGAGGGCGAGCCGTTTCATGGACGGGTTCGCGGATGGAGCGGGTGCGGTGTGACTCTGGCGCATGCCGCGCCAACCACCCCGCGCACACCATGGTTACGGCGCGTCACGGGGCGCGCGGAAGCACACGGCGCGCACGCTCCCCACGCCGCTTACCAGCCGCGCTCGCGCCACTCCGGCAGATGCGGGCGCTCGTCACCCAGCGTGGTGTCCTTGCCGTGGCCCGGGTAGATCCAGGTCTCGTCCGGCAGGACGTCGAAGAGCTTCGTCTCCACGTCCAGGATCAGGCTGGCGAAGGCGTCGGGGTCCTTGCGTGTGTTGCCGACGCCGCCGGGGAAGAGGCAGTCGCCGGTGAAGACATGCGGATGGCCGTGCGGGTCGTCGTAGATCAGCACGATCGAGCCGGGCGTGTGCCCCACCATCCGCCGCGCGGTGAGCTCGACCCGCCCCACGCGGATCGTGTCCCCGTCCTCGACCGGCACGTCCGTCGGGACGTCGATGCCCTCGGCGTCGTACCGTCCGGCGTACGTACGGGCGCCGGTGGCCGCCACGACGTCGGCGAGCGCCTGCCAGTGGTCGTGGTGGCGGTGGGTGGTGACGACGGCGGCGATGCCGTCGTCACCGATCAGCCGGAGCAGCGTCCGCGGCTCGTTCGCCGCGTCGATCAGCAGCTGCTCGCCGGTGGTCCGGCAGCGCAGCAGGTAGGAGTTGTTGTCCATCGGGCCGACGGCGACCTTCGAGATGATCAGGTCCGTGAGCTCGTGCGCATCCGCGGGCCCGCCGACCCTGACCGCTCCGCTGTACGTCATGACCCCAGGCTATAGCGGCGGCAGCGCCGGAAGGGTGCCACCGCGTACCTCCAGGGCCGAGCCGTCGCGGCGGCCGGCGAGCCAGCCGAGGAGGTCGGCCGCCGGGCCCGAGACGGTCACCTCGGTGCCCTCCTCGCCGCCGGTGCGCCACTCCCGGCCGCCGGCCAGCAGCCGGGTGGGCGGCACCGTCGGGTTGCCGGAGAACCGGTCGGCGAGGAACTCGATCTCCCGCTCAGTGAACTCCTGCGGGAGGTCTTCCAGCTCGTAGCCGATGCCCAGGTCGACGTGGTGCAGCTCGACCTCGACGAGGCGGCGGAAGGGCACCCGGACGGCGCGGTCGGTCACGCCGTTGCGGAGCTCCACCGTCCGGTCCCAGTCGGCCGGGACCTCGCCCTCCGCCTGGAAGCGCGCGGCGCTCTCGCGTACGTCGTGGAGCTGGGCGGCGAGCGGGCGCGGCGCGTCGCGCTCGATGTCGGTGTCGCGGGCCTCGGCACTCACGTACATCGGACGGCCCTGGAGAACATTCACGAGGGCATCCGCGTTACGTGAGAGGTGGGCCAGCACATGGCCCCGGGTCCAGCCCGGCAGCCGGGAGGGCGCGGCGACGGCCGCGTCGTCCAGCTTGGCGGCCGCGGTGAGCAGCCGCTCGGTCGCCTCGCGTACAGAGGCCAGGTCATGCACGTGGTCGATCATGCCGCCGACCCTAGCGCCGCCACACGATCGGGTGAAGGTGGCCGGGGAAGGCCGGAAATCGAATGCGCGTGCTATACGCTCGGTGGAGGCATCCTTGAAAGTCAGGCACTCATCCGTTTGGCGGCCCCCCGTAGGCTTGAACAGTCTGGGACGGGGGCTGTGCCCCCGCTTCTCTCAAGAAAGGTGCGGACCGGCGTGGCCGACCGTCTCATCGTCCGTGGCGCGCGCGAGCACAATCTGAAGAACGTCTCGCTCGACCTCCCGCGCGACTCCCTCATCGTCTTTACCGGGCTCTCGGGGTCGGGCAAGTCCTCCCTCGCGTTCGACACGATCTTCGCCGAGGGGCAGCGCCGGTACGTCGAGTCGCTCTCCTCCTACGCCCGGCAGTTCCTCGGCCAGATGGACAAGCCGGACGTCGACTTCATCGAGGGCCTCTCCCCGGCCGTCTCGATCGACCAGAAGTCGACCTCGCGCAACCCGCGCTCCACGGTCGGCACCATCACCGAGGTCTACGACTACCTGCGCCTGCTCTTCGCGCGCATCGGCAAGCCGCACTGCCCCGAGTGCCGCCGCCCGATCTCGCGCCAGTCGCCGCAGGCCATTGTCGACAAGGTCCTCGAGCTGCCCGAGGGCAGCCGCTTCCAGGTGCTCTCGCCGCTGGTGCGCGAGCGCAAGGGCGAGTTCGTCGACCTCTTCGCCGACCTCCAGACCAAGGGCTACAGCCGGGCCCGGGTGGACGGGCAGACCATCCACCTCGCCGAGCCGCCCACGCTGAAGAAGCAGGAGAAGCACACCATCGAGGTGGTCGTCGACCGCCTGACGGTGAAGGACAGCGCCAAGCGCCGGCTCACCGACTCCGTGGAGACCGCGCTCGGCCTGTCCGGCGGCATGGTCGTGCTCGACTTCGTCGACCTCCCCGAGGACGACCCCGAGCGCGAGCGGATGTACTCCGAGCACCTGTACTGCCCGTACGACGACCTCTCCTTCGAGGAGCTGGAGCCCCGCTCCTTCTCCTTCAACTCGCCCTTCGGCGCCTGCCCCGAGTGCACCGGCATCGGTACGCGCATGGAGGTCGACCCCGAGCTCGTCGTCCCGGACGAGGAGCGCTCCCTCGACGAGGGCGCGATCCACCCCTGGTCGCACGGCCACACCAAGGAGTACTTCGGCCGCCTGATCGGCGGGCTCGCCGACGCGCTCGGCTTCCGTACCGACATCCCGTGGGCCGGGCTGCCCGCCCGTGCCAAGAAGGCCCTGCTGTACGGGCACAAGACCCAGGTCGAGGTCCGCTACCGCAACCGGTACGGCAGGGAGCGGGCGTACACCACCCCCGCCTTCGAAGGCGCCGTCTCCTTCGTCAAGCGGCGGCACAGCGAGGCCGAGAGCGACTCCAGCCGTGAGCGCTTCGAGGGGTACATGCGCGAGGTGCCCTGCCCCACGTGTGAGGGCACGCGCCTCAAGCCGATCGTCCTCGCGGTCACGGTCATGGAGAAGTCCATCGCCGAGGTCTCGGCGATGTCCATCAGCGAGTGCGCCGACTTCCTCGGCCGCCTCACGCTGAACGCCCGCGACAAGAAGATCGCCGAGCGCGTGCTGAAGGAGGTCAACGAACGGCTCCGCTTCCTCGTGGACGTGGGCCTCGACTACCTCTCGCTGAACCGCGCGGCCGGCACGCTCTCCGGCGGCGAGGCCCAGCGCATCCGGCTCGCCACCCAGATCGGCTCCGGTCTGGTGGGTGTGCTGTATGTGCTCGACGAGCCGTCCATCGGCCTGCACCAGCGCGACAACCACCGGCTCATCGAGACGCTCGTGCGCCTGCGCGACATGGGCAACACGCTCATCGTCGTCGAGCACGACGAGGACACCATCAAGGTTGCGGACTGGGTCGTGGACATCGGCCCGGGCGCCGGTGAGCACGGCGGCAAGGTCGTCCACTCCGGCCCGTTGAAGCAGCTGCTGGCCAACAAGGAGTCGATGACCGGGCAGTACCTGTCCGGGAAGCGGTCCATCCCGACCCCCGACGTCCGACGGCCCGTGGACCCGTCCCGCCGGCTCACCGTGCACGGCGCCCGCGAGAACAACCTGCGGGACATCGACGTCTCCTTCCCGCTCGGCGTGCTCACGGCGGTCACCGGCGTCTCCGGATCCGGCAAGTCGACCCTGGTCAACGACATCCTCTACACCCACCTCGCGCGCGAGCTGAACGGCGCCAAGTCGGTGCCGGGGCGGCACACGCGCGTGGACGGCGACGACCTCGTCGACAAGGTCGTGCACGTCGACCAGTCGCCCATCGGCCGCACCCCGCGGTCGAACCCGGCGACGTACACCGGTGTCTTCGACCACGTCCGCAAGCTCTTCGCCGAGACGATGGAGGCGAAGGTCCGCGGGTACCTGCCCGGGCGCTTCTCCTTCAACGTCAAGGGCGGCCGCTGCGAGAACTGCTCCGGTGACGGCACCATCAAGATCGAGATGAACTTCCTGCCGGACGTGTACGTCCCGTGCGAGGTCTGCCACGGGGCGCGCTACAACCGGGAGACCCTGGAGGTCCATTACAAGGGCAAGTCCATCGCCGAGGTGCTGGACATGCCGATCGAGGAGGCCCTCGACTTCTTCGAGGCTGTCCCGACGATCGCCCGCCACCTGCGCACCCTGACCGAGGTCGGCCTCGGCTACGTACGGCTGGGCCAGTCGGCGCCGACGCTCTCCGGCGGCGAGGCGCAGCGCGTGAAGCTCGCCTCGGAGCTGCAGAAGCGGTCCACCGGGCGCACGGTGTACGTGCTGGACGAGCCGACCACCGGTCTGCACTTCGAGGACATCTCGAAGCTCATCAAGGTGCTGTCCAACCTGGTCGACAAGGGCAACACCGTGATCGTCATCGAGCACAACCTCGATGTCATCAAGACCGCCGACTGGGTCATCGACATGGGCCCCGAGGGCGGCAGCGGCGGCGGCCTGGTTGTCGCCGAGGGCACGCCCGAGCAGGTCGCGGGCGTCCCGGCCAGCCACACCGGCAAGTTCTTGCGCGACATCCTCGACCCGGAGCGCATCAGCGACGCGGTCCCGTCCGTGCCGGCGGCTCGCAAGCGCGCGCCGAAGAAGGCGGTCGCGGCGGCGGACGGTACGCCGCGCCGCAAGACGGCCACGGCCCGGACGACCCCGGCGAAGAAGACGGCGTCGGCCCGCGGCCGCACCTCCTGACGACCGGCCGCAGGCCGCGCCGCCCGGTGCCCCCTCCCCGCGCGGGAAGGGCCACCGGGCGGCGCCGGTTTCACCGGTGCGGCAGCAGCGACCGCGGCAGCTCCGCCGCGTACGGCGGCTCCGCGCCCGGGCGGGAGCAGGTGACGGCCGCCGCGTGGGAGGCGAAGGTCAGGAGCGCCCGCCAGCCGTCGGCATCCAAGGAGTCCACGGCATCCGGGTCGCGGCCCGCCAGGCCGTGCAGCAGCGCGGCGTTCACCGTGTCGCCGGCCCCGATCGTGTCGGCGACCGCCACCGGCACCGCCGGCACCGAGACGTCCAGGCCGCGGGTGTGGACCGACAGCCCCGACGCGCCACGGGTCAGCACCACCGCCGAGGGCCCCTTCGCCAGCCACTCCTCCGGCGAACCGCCCAGCCACCGGGCGTCCTCCTCGGAGAGCTTCAGCACCGACACATACGGCAGCCACCCCGCGAACCGCGCCCGGTAGGCGTCCGCGTCCGGGATCAGACCCGGCCGGACGTTCGGGTCCAGCAGCGTGAGCACCCCGCGCCCCGCCTCCCGCCGCAGCAGCGCCTCGTACGCGCTCGCGCCCGGCTCCAGCGCCAGCGAGCACGTCCCGAAGGAGATCGCGCGCACCCCCTCCGGCAGCCGCTCCGGCAGCGCGAAGAGCCGGTCGGCCGTGCCCTGCGCGTAGAACCCGTACCGCGCCGACCCGTCCGCCCCCACCGAGGCCACCGCCAGCGTCGTCGGCTCGGGACCGCGCTGTACGAGGCCGGTGGCGACACCCGCGGCCCGCAGCCCCTCCAGCAGGGCCTCGCCGAAGGCGTCGGTCGAGACCCGGGAGCAGAAGGCGACGTCCGCGCCCAGCCGCCCCAGCGCCACCGCGGTGTTGTACGGGCCGCCGCCCCGCCGCGGCACGAGCGGCGCGAGCGGACCGGCGCCCGCGGCATCGGCACCGGGCTCGGCACCGGGCTCGGCACCGGGCTCGGCACCGGGCTGGGGGACCAGGTCGATCAGGGACTCTCCTGCCACGACGATCACGAGGCCGAACGTAACCCATCGCCGAGGGGCGGGACAGCCCCCGCGGAAGGGCCGCACATCTACGCGGGTATCGTCGGATCCGTACCGAGTCGGACCGCGCAGGTCCGTCCGTGCCGCGTCGGCGCGTACCGAACGGTCCCGCCGCCGACGTCCCCCCTTCCGCCGTGAGACCCGTGGAGCGCCCATGTCCGGCCAGCCCGCAGCCCGCCGCACCGTGCTGAAAGGCGCCGCCCTCGCCGGGGCCGCCGGGCTGGGCGCCGCCGCCTGCTCCACCGAGTCCAAGCTCGGCCACGCGAAGACCCCGACCCCCACCGCCCCGGTCGACCTCGGCGCGGCGGACGAGGTGCCCGTCGGCGGCGCCAAGCTCTACCGCGAGCAGCGGTTGGTGGTGAGCTGCCCGGCCAAGGGCCAGTACAAGGCGTTCAGCGCCCAGTGCACCCACGCGGGCTGCGTCTTCGACAAGGTCGAGGGCATCGAGGGCAACTGCCCCTGCCACGGCAGCCGCTTCGACGTCACGACCGGCAAGGCGCTCAAGGGCCCGGCGACCGCCGCGCTGCCGGAGGTCCCGGTCAAGGTCACCGACGGCAAGCTGGTCGCGGGCCCCGACGCGTAGCGCGACGGTCCCCGCGGGGCCTGTGAGCCCACCCGGAGTGTCAGTGGGCGCCAGTAGGGTGTGAGACATGGCAGACCCCTCCAGCTACCGCCCCAAGCCGGGACAGATCCCCGACTCGCCGGGGGTCTACAAGTTCCGCGACGAGCACCGCCGGGTGATCTACGTCGGGAAGGCGAAGTCCCTGCGCCAGCGGCTCGCCAACTACTTCCAGGACCTGGCTGGCCTGCACCCGCGCACCCGGACCATGGTCACCACGGCCGCCTCCGTGGAGTGGACCGTGGTGTCGACGGAGGTCGAGGCGCTCCAGCTGGAGTACTCGTGGATCAAGGAGTTCGACCCCCGGTTCAACGTCAAGTACCGCGACGACAAGAGCTACCCCTACCTCGCCGTCACCCTCAACGAGGACTTCCCCCGCGTGCAGGTCATGCGCGGCCAGAAGCGCAAGGGCGTCCGGTACTTCGGCCCCTACAGCCACGCCTGGGCCATCCGCGACACCGTCGACCTGCTGCTGCGGGTCTTCCCCGTACGGACCTGCTCCGCCGGCGTGTTCAAGAACGCCGAGCGCACCGGCCGCCCCTGCCTCCTCGGCTACATCGGCAAGTGCTCGGCCCCCTGCGTGGGCCGGGTGAGCCCGGAGGAGCACCGGGAACTGGCCGAGGATTTCTGCGACTTCATGGCCGGCCGCACCGGCACGTACATCCGCCGCCTGGAGAAGGACATGATGGTGGCGGCCGAGGACATGGAGTACGAGCGGGCCGCCCGGCTCCGCGACGACATAGAGGCCCTGAAGCGGGCCATGGAGAAGAGCGCCGTCGTCCTCGCCGACGCCACCGACGCCGACCTGATCGCCGTCGCCGAGGACGAGCTGGAAGCCGCCGTCCAGATCTTCCACGTCCGCGGCGGCCGGGTCCGCGGCCAGCGCGGCTGGGTCACCGACAAGGTGGAGGCGGTCGACACGGCGGGCCTGGTCGAGCACGCGCTCCAGCAGCTGTACGGCGACGAGACCGGCGACGCCGTCCCCAAGGAGGTCCTCGTCCCG
Source organism: Streptomyces sp. NPDC003036 (assembly GCF_040611175.1). Classification (NCBI taxonomy): domain Bacteria; kingdom Bacillati; phylum Actinomycetota; class Actinomycetes; order Kitasatosporales; family Streptomycetaceae; genus Streptomyces; species Streptomyces sp. NPDC003036. The sequence continues at coordinate 23,491 of NZ_JBEXNO010000019.1, forward strand.
GCCCTCCCCGAGGACGTCGAGGCCGTCACCCAGTGGCTCGGCGGCCGCCGCGGGTCGAACGTCTCCCTGCGCATCCCGCAGCGCGGCGACAAGAAGGCGCTGATGGAGACCGTGGGCCGCAACGCCCAGCAGGCCCTCGTGCTGCACAAGACCAAGCGCGCCAGCGACCTCACCACGCGCTCCCGCGCCCTGGAGGAGATCGCCGAGGCGCTGGGTCTCCAGACGGCCCCCCTGCGCATCGAGTGCTTCGACATCTCACACCTCCAGGGCGAGGACGTCGTCGCGTCCATGGTCGTCTTCGAGGACGGCCTGCCCCGCAAGAGCGAGTACCGCCGCTTCCAGATCAGGGGCTTCGAGGGGCAGGACGACGTCCGCTCGATGCACGAGGTCGTCAGCCGCCGCTTCAAGCGGTACCTGGCGGAGCGCGAGCGGACCGGCGAGTGGGCGGTGGAGGAGCCCGACGGCGCCGCAGGCCGCGCCGACGGCGCCATCCCCGGCGCGGTCCCCGCGCCCGGCGAGGCCCCGGCCGCCCCCGGTACCGCGCCCGGCGAGGCCCCGGCCGCCCTCGGTCTCGCCGACGAGACCGGCCGGCCGAAGAAGTTCGCCTATCCGCCCCAGCTCGTGGTCGTCGACGGCGGCCGCCCGCAGGTCGCGGCGGCCCGCCGCGCCCTCGACGAGCTCGGCATCGACGACGTCGCCGTCTGCGGTCTCGCCAAGCGCCTGGAGGAGGTCTGGCTGCCGGACGAGGAGGACCCGGTCGTCCTGCCCCGCAGCAGCGAGGGGCTGTACCTCCTCCAGCGCGTCCGGGACACGGCGCACGACTTCGCCATCCGCTACCAGCGCAGCAAGCGCTCCAAGCGGATCAGGACCAGCCCGCTCGACGACGTCCCCGGTCTCGGCGACACCCGAAAGCAGGCGCTGATCAAGCATTTCGGCTCGGTGAAGCGGCTGCGGCAGGCGACAATCGAGCAGATCTGCGAGGTACCGGGCCTCGGCCGGAAGACCGCCGAAGCCGTGGCCGTCGCCCTCGCGCAGGCCGCCCCGGCCGCTCCCGCCGTGAACACCGCGACAGGAGAGATCATTGAAGACGACGGCGGGGGAACCGCACAGGACGGGGGAAGCAGAGATGACTGAGCACGAGCCACTGGCAACCGGACCGGCAGTCGACCCGGCAGCCGGACCAGCTGTCGAACCGGAAGCCGAACCGGCGGCAGCGCGAGAAGACGGAGCAGCACACGTGAGTACGGGCACGACGATGGAGCCCGGTGAGGCCGCCGAGGCGGCCATCCCCGAGCTGGTGATCATCTCCGGCATGTCCGGCGCCGGGCGCAGCACCGCCGCCAAGTGCCTGGAGGACCTCGGCTGGTTCGTGGTGGACAACCTGCCGCCCGCGCTGATCCCCACCATGGTGGAGCTCGGCGCCCGCTCCCAGGGCAATGTCGCGCGGATCGCCGTCGTCGTCGACGTACGCGGCCGCCAGTTCTTCGAGAGCCTGCGCGAGTCCCTCGCCGACCTCGACGCCAAGCAGGTCACGCGCCGCATCGTCTTCCTGGAGTCGTCCGACGACGCCCTGGTCCGCCGCTTCGAGTCGGTGCGCCGCCCGCACCCGCTCCAGGGCGACGGCCGGATCGTCGACGGCATCGCCGCCGAGCGCGACCTGCTGCGCGAGCTGCGCGGCGACGCCGACCTGGTGATCGACACCTCCAGCCTCAACGTCCACGAGCTGCGCGCCAAGATGGACGCCCAGTTCGCCGGCGACGAGGAGCCGGAGCTGCGCGCCACGGTCATGTCCTTCGGCTACAAGTACGGCCTGCCCGTCGACGCCGACCTGGTGGTGGACTGCCGCTTCCTGCCCAACCCGCACTGGGTGCCGGAGCTGCGCCCGTACACCGGCCTCAACGAAGAGGTCTCGGGGTACGTCTTCAACCAGCCGGGCGCCAAGGAGTTCCTGGACCGGTACACCGAGCTGCTCCAGCTGATCTCCACCGGCTACCGCCGCGAGGGCAAGCGGTACGTCACCATCGCCGTCGGCTGCACCGGCGGGAAGCACCGCTCCGTCGCCATGTCCGAGAAGCTCGCCGCCCGCCTCGCCTCCGAGGGAGTCGAGACCGTCGTCGTCCACCGGGACATGGGGCGCGAGTGAGGCCGTACCGCCGGCGTACGAGCACCCTGTCCGCTCGTACGCTCCGCCGACGCGGCGCGCAGCCCAAGGTCGTCGCCCTCGGCGGCGGCATGGGCCTGTCCGCGTCCCTCGCCGCGCTGCGCCGCATCACCGGCGACCTGACCGCCGTGGTCACGGTCGCCGACGACGGCGGCTCCAGCGGCCGGCTCCGCGAGGAGCTCGGCGTGCTGCCGCCCGGGGACCTGCGCAAGGCCCTGGCGGCGCTGTGCGGTGACGACGACTGGGGCCAGACCTGGGCCAGGGTCATCCAGCACCGCTTCCAGTCGCAGGGCGAGCTGCACGAGCACGCGGTCGGCAATCTGCTGATCGTCGCCCTGTGGGAGCAGCTCGGCGACCACGTCCAGGCACTGGACCTGGTCGGCAGGCTGCTCGGCGCGCACGGCCGGGTGCTGCCCATGTCAGCCGTGCCGCTGGAGCTCCAGGCGCTGGTCAAGGGCCATGATCCCGGGCGCCCGGACGACGTGGACCTGGTGCGCGGGCAGGCCACGGTGGCCCTCACGCCCGGCGAGGTGCAGTCGGTGCACCTCGTGCCGAACGACCCGCCCGCCGTGCCCGAGGCGGTCGCGGCCGTGCTGGACGCGGACTGGGTGGTCCTCGGCCCCGGCTCCTGGTTCTCGTCGGTGATACCGCACCTTCTGGTGCCCGAGTTGCTGGACGCCCTGATCGAGACGAAGGCCCGCCGGGTGCTGTCGCTCAACCTGGCGCCGCAGCCCGGCGAAACCGAGGGCTTCTCCCCGCAGCGTCATTTGGAGGTTTTGGGACGACACGCCCCTAAACTCGCCCTGGACGTGGTGCTGGCCGACGAGGCCGCCGTACCCGACCGCGAGTCCCTCGCAGACGCCGCCCAGCGGCTCGGTGCCGCGGTCGAGCTGGCCCCGGTGGCCAGGAAGGACGGCTTGCCGAAGCACGACCCGGAGCTGTTGGCCGCCGCGTACGACCGTATTTTTCGGATGCATGGAAGGATCGGCCCATGGCGATGACGGCAGCGGTGAAGGACGAAATCTCCCGGCTTCCCGTCACCCGGACCTGCTGCAGAAAGGCGGAGGTCTCGTCGATCCTGCGGTTCGCCGGCGGACTGCACCTGGTCAGCGGGCGGATCGTGATCGAGGCGGAGCTGGACACGGCGATGGCGGCCCGCCGCCTGAAGCGGGACATCGCGGAGATCTTCGGCCACAACTCCGAGTTGATCGTGATGGCACCCGGCGGTCTGCGGCGCGGCTCGCGCTTCGTCGTACGCGTGGTGGCCGGCGGCGACCAGCTGGCGCGGCAGACCGGGCTGGTGGACGGCCGGGGCCGCCCCATCCGGGGACTGCCGCCGCAGGTCGTCTCCGGCGCCACCTGTGACGCCGAGGCCGCCTGGCGCGGCGCGTTCCTGGCGCACGGCTCGCTGACCGAGCCGGGCCGCTCCTCGTCGCTGGAGGTCACCTGCCCGGGACCGGAGGCGGCGCTCGCGCTGGTCGGTGCCGCCCGGCGGCTGTCCATTCCCGCCAAGGCCCGCGAGGTGCGGGGTGTGGACCGCGTGGTGGTACGGGACGGTGACGCGATCGGTGCGCTGCTGACCCGGCTCGGGGCACACGACTCGGTGCTGGCCTGGGAGGAGCGGCGGATGCGCCGCGAGGTCCGCGCCACCGCCAACCGCCTGGCCAACTTCGACGACGCCAACCTGCGCCGCTCGGCCCGCGCGGCCGTCGCCGCCGGCGCCCGGGTGCAGCGCGCCCTGGAGATCCTCGGCGAGGAGGTGCCCGAGCACCTGGCGGCTGCCGGTCGGCTGCGCATGGAGCACAAGCAGGCCTCGTTGGAGGAGCTGGGCGCGCTCGCCGACCCGCCGCTGACCAAGGACGCGGTCGCCGGCCGGATCCGCCGCCTCCTGGCGATGGCCGACAAGCGGGCGCAGGACCTGGGCATTCCGGGCACGGAGTCCAGCTTGACGGAGGAAATGGCCGACGGCCTCGTCGGCTGACGTCCGAGACCCCGGTGTGTGTCATTCGCTGCCGGCGCCCCCTCCCCGGGCGCCGGCAGCGGCGTTTCCCGGGCCCGCGCCCATCCCGCGCCCACCCCGCGCCGGCACCGTACAAGACCTGGCCGGTCTCCCCGAGGCGGTATTGACATGATCATGAAGTCTCACAAGCCTGGCGCTGTTCACTTTCGTGGCAGACAACAGCAAGGGGGGCTAATGAGACGCAGAGCGAGATCGATCCTCGCCGCGGCTTCACTGCTGATCGCCGGACTGGCGGCGGGACCCGTCGCCGGAGCGGTACCGAACGACGACACGGACGGCGACCGCCTGTCCGTATGGCACGCGAAGGTCGGCAAGGACCAGGTGCAGCTGCTCCTCGAAGCCGGTGCCGACGGACATGAGCTGAGCGAGCGCGTCCCCGACAAGGGCACCGCCACCGTCGAGGTGTACCTCACCGGGCCGCAGGCGAAGAGCCTGCGCGACAAGGGCGTCAGCCTCACCGAGCACACCGTCCCCGCCGCCGCCGAGAAGCGCCTCGACGCCGCCGGGGACGGCGTCTTCCGCCCGTACGGCGGCGAGAGGGGGCTCAAGGCGGAGATCATGGCGACCGCCCGCGCCCACCCCGGCATCACCAAGGTCGTCAGCATCGGCAAGACCGTGCGCGGCCAGGACATCCTCGCCCTCAAGCTCACCAAAGCCGCCCAGAAGTCCAAGGACGGCTCCAAGCCCGCCACCCTCTACCTCTCCAACCAGCACGCCCGCGAGTGGATCACCCCCGAGATGACTCGGCGGCTGCTCCACCACTACCTCGCCGGCTACGGCAAGGACCCCCGCATCACGAAGATCGTCGACACCACCGAGCTGTGGTTCGTGCTCTCCGCCAACCCCGACGGCTACGACTTCACGCACGCCGACCCCGCCAACCGCCAGTGGCGCAAGAACCTCCGCGACAACAACGGCGACGGCCGGATCACCCCCGGCGACGGCGTCGACCTCAACCGCAACTTCTCCTACAAGTGGGGCTACGACGACGAGGGCTCGTCCCCCGACCCCGCCGACGAGACCTACCGCGGCCCCGGCCCCATGTCCGAGCCGGAGACGAAGGCGCTCGACGCCTTCCAGAAGCGGATCGGCTTCCAGTACGGCATCAACTACCACTCCGCCGCCCAGCTGATCCTCTACGGCGTGGGCTGGCAGGTCGCCACCGACACCCCTGACGACGTGGCCCTCAAGGCGCTGGCCGGCACCCCGGCCAAGCCCGCGATCCCCGGCTACCGCCCGCAGGTCTCCTCCGAGCTCTACACCACCAACGGCGAAGCCGACGGCCACGCCGCCAACGTCAACGGCATGCAGATGTTCACCCCGGAGATGTCGACCTGCGCCACCGCCTCCCGCGTCGACCCGAACGACCCCTGGGAACCGGCCGACTGCGCCTCCGTCTTCACCTTCCCCGACGACGAGAAGCTGATCCAGCAGGAGTTCGCCAAGAACATCCCGTTCGCGCTCGCCGTCGCCGAATCCGCCGCCCGCCCGGACAGCCCGGTCTCCCCGACCGGTGCCGACGCGCCCCCCTTCGTCCCCGACGCCTTCACCACCTCGTACGCGTACGACGGCGCCGACCAGGAGGTCTCCGTCACCGCCCGCAGATCCCTGCGCGACAAGGAGCTCAAGTACCGCGTCAACGGCGGCCGCACGCACGACCAGCGCCTCGAGGCCTGGGAGGGCGGCGAGACGTACGGCGGCGAGGACAACCTCTACTACGACGAGTACCGCGCCGAGGTCCAGGACGGCGAACCGGGCGACACGGTCGAGGTCTGGTTCACCGGCCGCACCCGCGACGGCGAACGCGTCTCCTCGACCCCCTTCACGTACACCATCGCCGCCCGCCCGCGCGGCGACGTACTGGTCCTCGCCGAGGAGGGCGGCACCGCGCAGCACACGGCCGCGTACACCCAGGCCGTGCGGGACAACGGCCGCCGCGCCGCCGTCTGGGACGTCGCCACCCAGGGAGCCCCGCACCCGCTCGGCGTCCTCGGCCACTTCGGGACCGTCGTCTGGTACACCGGCGCGAACGCGCCCTCCGGCCCCACCATGCTCGCCGTGCGCGACTACCTCAACGAGGGCGGCAAGCTCGTCAACGCCGGCGAGCAGGCGGGCGGCCTGGTCGACATCGGCCGCGCCGACTCCAACGACTTCGCGCAGTACTACCTCGGCGCGTACCACCGCGCCGGGCTGAAGGACCCGACGGGCTTCACCGGTGCCGGGCCCTTCGCCGGTACGGGCGCGTCGCTCGGCCCGGTCGCGGGCAACCCCCTCGACCACGCCGGCGCCTACACCGTCACCTCCGACACCCTCCCGCCGGACCGCTTCCCGCAGTTCCGCAGCGCCGCCGCCGGCGACTACCCCGGCCTGCGCACCCCCTTCGAACCGTCCGAGGGCACCTCCTTCGCGGCCGTCCGGCACGCCGACGACACCTGGGCGCGGCTCACCCGCACCATCGACCTCACCGGTGTCGACGCCGCCTCGAAGCCCACCCTCCGCTTCGCCCTCAGCCACGACACCGAGCCCGGCTACGACAACGTCCTCGTCGAGGCCCACACCGCCGGGCAGGACGACTGGACCACCCTCCCCGACGCCAACGGCAACACCTCCACCACCGTCCCGACCGACTGCGGCGAAGGCTTCTACGTCGCCGGCCACCCCTTCCTCACGCGCTACCTCACCGTCGGCGCCGACGGCTGCACCGCCACCGGCACCACCGGCGCCTGGCACGCTTTCACCGGCGCCTCCAACGGCTGGCGCCAGGCCGCCGTCGACCTGACCGCGTACGCGGGCAAGAAGGTCGAGCTCTCCCTCTCGTACGTCACCGACCCCGGCACCGGCGGGATGGGCGTCTTCGTCGACGACACCGAGCTGGTCGTCGGCTCCGCCCGGCAGGACGGCGAGGGCTTCGAGGCCTCGCTGGGCCCCTGGACCGTCACCGGCCCGCCGGCCGGCAGCCCGGGCAACGGCGCCGACTGGACGCGCTCGCCCGCGCTGTTCCACTCCCAGGCGGCCGTCGCCACCCGCGACACCGTGCTCCTCGGCTTCGGTCTGGAGCACGTGGCCACCGCGGCGGAGCGCAAGCAGCTCCTCGGAAGGGCGCTCACCGCGCTCCGCCGCTGACCCTGCGTAATCGGCGAGAGGCCCCGGGAACCGTACCCACCAGTAGGTACGGGACCCGGGGCCGGACGGATGCGCTGGATGTCACTAGCGCGCCCTAGGCGGGGTAGGGTCGTAATCGGTCGGGGACATCCCAAATAAAACTCGCCGGCGTCGAAACCCGGCGTACCTAACGAGGAGATCGGTTCGTGACGATCCGCGTAGGCATCAACGGCTTTGGCCGCATCGGTCGTAACTACTTCCGCGCGCTGCTGGAGCAGGGTGCAGACATCGAGATCGTGGCTGTCAACGACCTGGGTGACACCGCGACCACCGCTCACCTGCTGAAGTACGACACCATCCTGGGCCGTCTCAAGGCCGAGGTGAGCCACACCGCCGACACCATCACGGTCGACGGCCACACGATCAAGGTGCTGTCCGAGCGCAACCCCGCCGACATCCCGTGGGGCGAGCTGGGCGTCGACATCGTCATCGAGTCGACCGGCATCTTCACGAAGAAGGCCGACGCCGAGAAGCACATCGCCGGCGGCGCGAAGAAGGTCCTCATCTCGGCTCCGGCCAGCGACGAGGACATCACCATCGTCATGGGTGTCAACCAGGACAAGTACGACGCGGCCAACCACCACGTCATCTCCAACGCCTCCTGCACCACCAACTGCGTGGCGCCGATGGCCAAGGTCCTCGACGAGAACTTCGGCATCGTCAAGGGCATGATGACGACCGTCCACGCGTACACCAACGACCAGCGCATCCTGGACTTCCCGCACAAGGACCTCCGCCGCGCCCGCGCCGCCGCGGAGAACATCATCCCGACCTCCACGGGCGCCGCCAAGGCCACCGCGCTGGTCCTCCCACAGCTCAAGGGCAAGCTGGACGGCATCGCCATGCGCGTCCCGGTCCCGACCGGCTCGGTCACCGACCTCGTCATCGAGCTCGACCGCGAGGTCACCAAGGACGAGATCAACACCGCCTTCCAGAAGGCCGCCGAGGGTCAGCTCAAGGGCATCCTGGAGTACACCGAGGACCCGATCGTCTCCTCGGACATCGTCAACTGGCCGGCCTCCTGCACCTTCGACTCGCAGCTGACGATGGTCCAGGGCAAGCAGGTCAAGGTCGTCGGCTGGTACGACAACGAGTGGGGTTACTCCAACCGACTCGTCGACCTCACCGTCTTCGTCGGCGAGCAGCTCTGAGAGTCTAAAGCCACCAGGGCAGGCATCACGATGTGAGCACAGGGCTCGGGCAGCGCAACGCCGCGCTGTACGGGCCCTGTCGCTTGCGCGATCCTCCCTCGCGTTGATCTTCCTAGGAGTACGGAGCAACAGGACAGATGAAGACGATCGACGAACTTCTCCGCCAAGGAGTGGACGGCAAGCGGGTATTCGTCCGCGCCGACCTCAACGTGCCGCTGGACGGCACCACCATCACCGACGACGGCCGCATCCGCGCCGTCCTGCCGACCGTCAAGGCGCTGACCGAGGCCGGTGCCAAGGTCGTCGTGGCGTCGCACCTCGGCCGCCCCAAGGGCGCCCCGGACCTGGCCTTCACGCTGCGGTTCGCCGCCTCGCGCCTCGGCGAGCTCCTCGGCCGCCCGGTGGCCTTCGCCGGCGACACCATCGGCTCCGAGGCCCACTCCGCGGTCTCCAACCTGGAGGCCGGCCAGGTCGCCGTCCTGGAGAACCTCCGCTTCAACGCCGGCGAGACCTCCAAGGACGACGCCGAGCGCGCCGAGTTCGCCGCCCGCCTCGCCGCCCTCGCGGACGTGTACGTCGGCGACGGCTTCGGCGCGGTGCACCGCAAGCACGCCTCCGTCTACGACCTGCCGAAGCTGCTCCCGAGCTACGCCGGGTACCTGATCTCCTCCGAGGTCACCGTCCTCAAGCGGCTCACCGAGGACGTCAAGCGGCCGTACGTCGTCGTCCTCGGCGGCGCCAAGGTCTCCGACAAGCTGGGCGTCATCGACCAGCTGCTGGAGAAGGCCGACCGCATCCTGATCGGCGGCGGCATGGCGTACACCTTCCTCAAGGCCAAGGGCCACGAGGTCGGCATCTCGCTGCTCCAGGAGGACCAGATCCCGGAGTGCCTGAAGTACCTGGCGCGCGCCGAGAAGAAGGGCGTGGAGTTCGTGCTCCCCGTCGACGTCCTGGTCTCCGCCGACTTCCCGGACCTGAAGACCAAGGCCCCGGCGCACCCCACCACGGTGGCCGCCACCGCCATCCCGGCGGACCAGGAGGGTCTGGACATCGGTCCGGAGACCCGCAAGCTGTACGCATCGAAGCTCGCCGACGCGGCCACCGTTTTCTGGAACGGCCCCATGGGCGTCTTCGAGCACCCCGACTACGCCGAGGGCACCAAGGCCGTCGCCCAGGCGCTCGCCGACTCCCCGGCCTTCTCGGTCGTCGGCGGTGGCGACTCCGCCGCGGCCGTCCGGACCCTGGGCTTCGACGAGAACGCTTTCGGCCACATCTCGACCGGCGGCGGCGCGAGCCTCGAGTACCTCGAGGGCAAGACGCTTCCCGGCCTCGCCGCACTGGAGGACTGACCCCTACATGAGCAACACCCGCACCCCGCTGATGGCGGGCAACTGGAAGATGAACCTCAACCACCTGGAGGCCATCGCCCACGTCCAGAAGCTCGCCTTCGCGCTGACCGACAAGGACTACGACGCCGTCGAGGTGGCGGTCCTGGCGCCCTTCACCGACCTGCGCTCCGTGCAGACGCTCGTCGAGGGCGACAAGCTCAAGATCAAGTACGGCGCCCAGGACATCTCGGCGCACGAGTCCGGCGCGTACACCGGCGAGATCTCGGGCGCGATGCTGGCCAAGCTGAAGTGCTCGTACGTGGCCGTCGGCCACTCCGAGCGCCGCCAGTACCACGGCGAGACCGACGAGCTGTGCAACGCCAAGGTGAAGGCCGCCTTCCAGCACGGCCTGACCCCGATCCTCTGCGTCGGCGAGGGCCTGGACGTCCGCAAGGCCGGTGACCAGGTCTCCTACACGCTCGCGCAGCTCGACGGCGGACTGAAGGACATCCCGGCCGAGCAGGCCGAGACGATCGTGATCGCGTACGAGCCGGTGTGGGCCATCGGCACCGGCGAGGTCGCCACCCCCGAGGACGCGCAGGAGGTCTGCGGAGCGATCCGCGGGCGTCTGGCCGAGCTGTACTCGCAGGAGCTGGCCGACAAGGTCCGCATCCAGTACGGCGGCTCGGTCAAGGCGTCGAACGTCGCCGCGATCATGGCGCAGCCGGACGTGGACGGAGCCCTGGTGGGCGGCGCGGCGCTGGACGCCGACGAGTTCGTCAAGATCGTGCGCTTCCGCGACCAGTAAGTATGCGGTAGAGCGGATCCGTCGTACTCTTGCGGGGGCCGGGGCCCGGAATCCGGGCGCCGTGCCCCCGCAGTGCGTAGAAGTCCGTTTGTCGGTGTAGTCCGAGAATTGCCAGGAAGTAGGGTCCAGCCGTGGTTATGGGGTTCTCGATCGCCCTGATCGTCTTCAGCCTGCTGCTGATGCTGCTGGTGCTGATGCACAAGGGGAAGGGCGGCGGCCTCTCCGACATGTTCGGCGGCGGCATGCAGTCGTCCGTCGGCGGCTCGTCGGTCGCCGAGCGCAACCTGGACCGCATCACCGTGGTGGTCGGTCTGCTGTGGTTCGCGTGCATCGTCGTCCTCGCGCTGCTGGTGAAGCTGGACGGCTGAGCCATCGGTTCCGTGTCCCGTGGCCGGGTGTAACTCCCACCACTGGACGCGCGTTGGGCCTTACGTAGACTGGGGCATCTTCGAGCACCATCACGCAGGGAGTTACGACCGTGGCAAGTGGCAACGCGATCCGGGGAAGCCGGGTCGGGGCGGGGCCGATGGGGGAGGCCGAGCGGGGCGAATCCGCGCCGCGTCTCCGGATCTCCTTCTGGTGCTCGAACGGGCACGAGACCCAGCCGAGCTTCGCCAGCGACGCGCAGGTTCCCGACACCTGGGACTGCCCGCGGTGCGGGTTCCCGGCCGGCCAGGACCGGGACAACCCGCCGGACCCGCCGCGCACCGAGCCGTACAAGACGCACCTGGCGTACGTACGAGAGCGGCGCAGCGACGCGGACGGCGAGGCGATCCTGGCCGAGGCGCTGGCCAAACTGCGGGGCGAGATCTGACCTGGACGACGACGGGCTTCGCCGGTGGACATCACCGGCGGGGCCCGTTGTCAGTGGTGCCCTCTATCGTCGTGCTCATCGCCTCACCGGCGCCCGGGATCAATTAGGTTGGAGTCGCAGCGGGGCAAGCAGGCACGTACGAGAAGAAGTGGGCTGATGTCCGAGATGAACGCAGAAGGACGTACCAGGCTCAACCGGTTGCCCGAGTGGACGGCTCTGGGCAAGCACCGGGAGCAGCTGGGGGAGACGCATCTGCGCGAGCTGTTCGCCACCGACCCGGAGCGCGGCAGCCGGTTCACCCTGCGGGTGGGCGACCTGTATCTGGACTACTCCAAGCAGCTGGTCACCGACGAGACGCTGAGGCTCCTGCGGGAGCTGGCCGCGGCGACCGGGGTGGCCGAGCTGCGGGACGCCATGTTCCGCGGCGAGAAGATCAACACCACCGAGAACCGCGCCGTGCTGCACACCGCGCTGCGCGCCCCGCGCGACGCCGTGATCGAGGTCGACGGGGAGAACGTTGTCCCCGGCGTCCACGCCGTGCTCGAGAAGATGGCCGCGTTCTCCGAGCGGGTCCGCTCCGGTGCGTGGACCGGCCACACCGGAAAGCCCATCAAGAACGTCGTCAACATCGGTATCGGCGGCTCCGACCTCGGCCCGGCGATGGCGTACGAGGCGCTGCGCTCCTTCACCCAGCGGGACCTGACGTTCCGTTTCGTGTCGAACGTCGACGGTGCCGACCTGCACGAGGCGATCCGCGACCTGGACGCCGCCGAGACGCTGTTCATCATCGCGTCCAAGACCTTCACCACCATCGAGACCATCACCAACGCCACCTCCGCCCGTGACTGGCTGCTCACCGAGCTGAGGGCCGGTCAGGAGGCCGTCGCCAAGCACTTCGTGGCGCTGTCGACGAATGCCGGGAAGGTCGAGGAATTCGGCATCGACACGGCGAACATGTTCGAGTTCTGGGACTGGGTCGGCGGCCGGTACTCGTACGACTCCGCCATCGGCCTCTCCCTGATGATCGCCATCGGACCGGACCGCTTCCGGGAGATGCTCGACGGCTTCCACCTCGTCGACGAGCACTTCCGCACCGCTCCGCCCGAGGAGAACGCGCCCCTGCTGCTGGGCCTGCTGGGCATCTGGTACGGCGCCTTCTTCGACGCCCAGTCGCACGCCGTCCTGCCGTACAGCCACTACCTGTCGAAGTTCACGGCGTACCTCCAGCAGCTCGACATGGAGTCCAACGGCAAGTCCGTCGACCGCGAGGGCAACCCCGTCGACTGGCAGACCGGCCCGGTCGTCTGGGGCACCCCCGGCACCAACGGGCAGCACGCCTACTACCAGTTGATCCACCAGGGCACCAAGGTCATCCCGGCCGACTTCATCGGCTTCGCCAAGCCGGTCCCCGACCTGCTGCCCGGCCTGGTCGCCCAGCACGACCTGCTCATGGCCAACTTCTTCGCCCAGACGCAGGCGCTCGCCTTCGGCAAGACGCCCGAGGAGGTACGCGCCGAGGGCGTCCCGGAGGAGCTGGTGCCGCACAAGACCTTCCGCGGCAACCACCCGACGACCACGATCCTCGCCGACGAACTGACGCCGTCCGTGCTGGGCCAGCTCATCGCGCTGTACGAGCACAAGGTCTTCGTCCAGGGCGCCGTCTGGAACATCGACTCCTTCGACCAGTGGGGCGTCGAGCTCGGCAAGGTACTGGCCAAGAAGATCGAGCCGGTGCTCACCGAGGGCAAGGGCGGCGAGAGCCTGGACAGCTCCACCGCCGCGCTGGCCGACCGGTACCGCGCGCTCCGCGGCCGTAGGGCATAGGCAGGCAGATCCGATGACGGGGGAGAACGCGGTGCGGCTGCGGCCGCCGGCACACACGCTGAACGAGCGGGCCATCGGCTGGTGGCGGGCGCAGCTGCTGCTGCTGACGGCGGTGCCGGTGGTCGTGCTGGTCCTGCTCGGCGGCTTCATCGGGCCCGCCCGGCCCTGGCTGCTCGCGGGCGCGGCGGCCGGGGCCGTACTGGGGCTCGTCTGCACCGCGTTCCTCCCCCGCTGGTGGTTCACCGTCCACCGCTGGGAGGTGACGGACGACGCCGTCTATGTCCGAACCGGCTCCTTCTGGCAGGAGTGGCGGATCGCGCCGATGTCCCGGATCCAGACCGTGGACACCGTGCGCGGCCCGCTGGAGCAGGTCTTCCGGCTCGCCACGGTGACCGTCACCACCGCCTCCGCCAAGGGTGCCCTCCGCATCGAGGGACTGGACCACGAGGTGGCCGCGGCCCTCGCCGAGCGGCTGACCCGCATCACCCGGGCCACCCCCGGCGACGCGACATGACCGCCCCGGGGAGCCCCGCCGACGGTCGGCACGCCGACGGCGACTGGCGGCGGCTGGACAAGCGGACGGTCCTTGTCACCGCCCTGGTCATGGCCGGCGTCTCGGTCGGCGGTGGGGTCCCCGCCTTCCTCGGCCTCTCCGGAGGGATGGCCGCCTGGCAGGCGCTCGCCCTCGTGGTGGCCGGTGCGGCGCTGCTCGTGACCGGCGCGGCCGCCGCCGACTACGTCCGCTGGCGCAGGACCCGCTACCGCATCGGACCCGAGCGCGCCGAACTCCACACCGGCCTGCTCCTGGTCAAGCGCCGCTCCCTGGCGAGGGAGCGCATCCGCAGCGTCGACCTGACGGCCCATCCGCTGCTGCGCGTCCTCGGACTCGTCAAGGTCCGCATGGGAACCGGTGAGCACACCGGCGGCGGCGAGTCGACCCTGGAGCTCGACGCCGTCACCCGGGCCGAGGGGGAGCGGCTGCGCCGCGAGCTCCTGGACCGGACCCTGACCCGGCCTCAGGACGACCGCCAGGACGGCGAACTGGCCGCCCTCGACCCGGCCTGGATCCGGTACGCCCCGGTGTCGTTCGTCGCCCCGGTGCTGGGCGGAGCGGCGGCCGGTGCCGTGATGCAGGTCAGCGAGTGGTTCGGCGCCCGGCGGGAGGTCATCCACTGGATAGGGGACCGCTTCCGCGAGACGCCCCTGGTGTGGGTCGTGGTGACACTCGTCGCGGCCGCCGTACTCACGGGCGCCGTCGGCGCGCTCGGCCTGTGGGTCGAGATGTGGTGGAACTACCGGCTGGAGCGCGAGCCGGGCGGCACCCTCAGGGTCCGGCGGGGCCTGCTCACCGCGCGCTCGGTCTCCATCGAGGAGCGGCGGCTGCGCGGCGTGGAACTCGTCGAACCGCTCGGTGTGCGCCTCAGCGGCGCCGCCCGGCTCGACGCGGTCGCCACCGGCCTGGTCAAGGACCAGGAGGACAAGCACGCCGACCTGCGGACGCTGCTGCCCGCCGCGCCGCGCGCCGTCGCGGACACGGTGGCCGCCCGGGTGCTCCGCGAACCCGCCGCCCCCACCGGTGCGCCCCTCACCGCCCACCCCCGCGCGGCCCGCACCCGGCGCCTGCGCTGGGCCCTCGCCGCCGCCCTCCCGCCCGTGCTGGTCCTCGCCCTCCTCGGAGCGCTCCTCACCGACGTACTGCTCTACGCGGCGGCCGTCTGCGCCATGGTGCTCGTGCCGCTCGCGGTGGTCCTCGCCCTGGACGCGTACCGGAGCCTGGGCCACGGCCTCAGCGGCGGCTACCTCGTCACCCGCTCCGGCACCCTCCGCCGGGCGACGGTCGCCCTCCAGCGCGGCGGCGTCATCGGCTGGACGGTCAAGCAGTCGTACGTCCAGCGCCGCGCGGGCCTGATCACCCTGACCGCCACCACGGCGGCGGGCACCGGCGCGTACGCCGTCCACGACGCCGACGAGACGGAGGGCCTGCGCTTCGCGGCGGAGGCGGTTCCGGAACTGCTGGAGCCCTTCCTCGAACCGCGGACATGAGGAACGGCCCGGTTCACCTCTCGGTGAGCCGGGCCGTTACGGTCTGTCCGTCCGCCCGTCAGGGCGACGCCGGTGGATACAGCGCGCGCGGCAGGCGGGAGGCCGCCGCCGCGTCCAGGAGCCACAGGGTGCGGGAGCGGCCGTACGCCCCGGCGGCCGGGGTCTGGAGCTCTCCCGCGCCCGACAGGGCGATGGCCGCCGCCTTCGCCTTGTCCTCGCCCGCCGCCAGCAGCCACACCTCACGTGCCGCCCGGATCGCCGGGAAGGTCAGCGAGATACGGGTCGGCGGCGGCTTCGGTGCGCCGTGGACGCCCACCACCGTGCGCTCGGTCTCGCGCGTCGCCGGGTGCTCCGGGAAGAGCGAAGCGACGTGCGTGTCCGGGCCGACGCCCAGCAGGAGGACGTCGAAGGCGGGTACCGGGCCGTGGTCGTCGGGCCGGGCGGCCGCGGCGAGCTCCTCGGCGTAGGCGGCGGCTGCCGCGTCCGCGTCCGAGCCGTGCGCGCCGCCCGCCACCGGCATGGTGTGCACGCGCGCCGGGTCCAGCGGGACGCCGTCCAGCAGGGCGGCGCGGGCCTGGGTGTCGTTGCGGTCCGGGTCGCCCTCCGGCAGGAACCTTTCGTCGCCCCACCACAGGTCCAGCCGCGACCAGTCGATCGCGTCCCGGGCGGGGGAGGAGCCCAGCGCGGCGAGCAGGCCGTTGCCGTTGCGGCCGCCCGTCAGGACCACCGAGGCGGAGCCCCGGGCGGCCTGGGCGTCAACGATCTTGGTGATCAGCCGGGCCGCCGCGGCCTGCGCCATCAGCTCCTTGTCCCGGTGGACCACCAGCTGCGGAGCGCTCACTTGGCGGCCGCCTTCTTGGCCTGTGCCTTCGCCGCGCCCGCGGGCGCCTTCTCCGGGGCCGCCTTCTTGGCCGGCTCCTGAGAAGTGGCTGCCTCCGCGGCGGGCTTTTCAGGAGCGGTCGCGGCCGCCGGCTCGCCCAGCCGGTCGACGCCGTAGCGCAGCGCCGACGCGTACGTGTCGTCCGGGTCCAGCCGCCGCAGCTCCTCCGCGATCAGCTCCGCGGTCTCCCGCCGCTTGAGCGCGACCGCCCGGTCCGGCTGCCCCTGGATGGAGAGGGTGGCCAGCGAGCCGTCCGCCCGGTCCAGCACGATCGGACCGCAGTCGGTCGCCAGCCGGACGGCGGTGAGCCCCGGCCCCTGCGAACCCGACCGCTTCACCGGGATCTTCAGCCGGTCGGCCAGCCACATGGCCAGGAGCTCGACGCTCGGGTTGTACTCCTCGCCCTCCACCTCGGCCGACGTGACCTCGCACGCGATCTGGTCCAGGGCCGCCGCCAGCATGGAACGCCACGGCGTGATCCGCGTCCAGGACAGGTCCGTGTCGCCCGGGGTGTAGGCGGCGGCGCGGGCCTTCAGCTCCTCGATGGGGTGCTCGGCGGCGTAGGTGTCGGTGACCCGCCGCTGCCCGAGGGCGCCCAGCGGGTCGCTCGCGGGGTCGGTCGGCGCGTCGACCGGCCACCACACCACCACCGGGGCATCCGGCAAGAGCAGCGGCAGCACGACCGACTGGGCGTGGTTGATCACCTCGCCGTACAGCCGCAGTACCACCGTCTCGCCGGTCCCGGCGGCGGTACCCACCCGCACCTCGGCGTCCAGGCGCGCCTGGGCGCGGTCCCGGGGCGACCGCGAGACCCGCTTGATGACGACGAGCTTGCGCGAGGGGTGCTCGCGGGACGCCTCGTTGGCGGCCTTGAGCGCGTCGTACGCGTTCTCCTCGTCCGTGACGATGACCAGGGTGAGGACCATGCCGATGGCCGGCGTGCCGATGGCCCGCCGCGCCTGCACCAGGGCCTTGTTGATCTTGCCAGACGAGGTGTCCGTAAGGTCGATCTTCATGGCCGGCGCCAGCTCCGTCCGTCTCGTGCGAGCATTTCGTCCGCCTCGACCGGCCCCCAGCTCCCGGCCTGGTACTGCGCCGGCTTGCCGTGCTTGTCCCAGTACTGCTCGATCGGGTCGAGGATCTTCCAGGACAGCTCGACCTCCTCCGTGCGCGGGAAGAGGTTGGCGTCGCCGAGCAGGACGTCGAGGATCAGCCGCTCGTACGCCTCCGGGCTGGACTCCGTGAAGGACTCGCCGTACGCGAAGTCCATCGAGACGTCCCGCACCTCCATCGAGGTGCCCGGCACCTTGGAGCCGAAGCGCATGGTCACGCCCTCGTCCGGCTGGACGCGGATGACCAGGGCGTTCTGCCCGAGCTCCTCGGTCGCCGTGTGGTCGAAGGGCGAGTGCGGCGCGCGCTGGAAGACCACCGCGATCTCGGTGACCCGGCGGCCCAGCCGCTTTCCGGTGCGCAGGTAGAAGGGGACGCCCGCCCAGCGGCGGTTGTCGATCCCCAGCTTGATCGCGGCGTACGTGTCGGTCTTGGAGTTCGGGTCGATGCCCTCCTCCTCCAGGTAGCCGACCGCCTGCGCGCCGCCCTGCCACCCGGCGGCGTACTGCGCGCGCACGGTCGACTTGCCGAGGTCCTTCGGCAGCCGCACCGCGCCCAGCACCTTGGTCTTCTCGGCGGCGAGCGCGTCGGCGTCGAAGGAGGCGGGCTCCTCCATCGCGGTCAGCGCGAGCAGCTGGAGGAGGTGGTTCTGGATGACGTCACGGGCGGCGCCGATGCCGTCGTAGTAGCCGGCGCGGCCGCCGATGCCGATGTCCTCGGCCATGGTGATCTGTACGTGGTCGACGTACGACCGGTTCCAGATCGGCTCGAAGAGCGTGTTGGCGAACCGCAGCGCCAGGATGTTCTGGACGGTCTCCTTGCCCAGGTAGTGGTCGATCCGGAAGACCTGCTCCGGGGCGAACACCTCGTGGACGATGGAGTTGAGCTCCTTGGCGGAGGCCAGGTCGTGCCCGAAGGGCTTCTCGATGACCGCGCGCCGCCAGCAGCCCTCCTTCTGGTCGGCCAGCCCGTGCTTCTTCAGCTGCTGGACGACGACGGGGAAGAACTTGGGCGGCACGGACAGGTAGAAGGCGAAGTTGCCGCCGGTGCCCTGCGCCTGGTCCAGCTCCTCCATCGTCTTCTTGAGGGTCTCGAAGGCTTCGTTGTCGTCGAAGTTGCCCTGGACGAAGCGCATGCCCTGGCTCAGCTGCTGCCAGACCTCCTCGCGGAACGGCGTGCGCGCGTGCTGCTTGACGGCCTGGTAGACCTCGTCCGCGAAGTCCTCGTCGGCCCACTCGCGGCGGGCGAACCCGATCAGCGAGAAGCCCGGCGGCAACAGGCCGCGGTTGGCGAGGTCGTACACCGCGGGCATCAGCTTTTTACGGGACAAATCGCCCGTGACGCCGAAGATCACCAGACCCGACGGCCCCGCGATGCGCGGGAGCCGTCGGTCTGCGGCGTCACGAAGCGGGTTGGCTCCGTGAAGAACGGACAATGTTCTTACGCCTCCGAAGGTGCGAGGCGCTTGAGCTCCGCCTCGGTCGACTTGAGCAGGTCGTTCCAGGACGCCTCGAACTTGTCGACGCCCTCGTCCTCCAGCAGCTGCACGACGTCGTCGTACCCGATGCCGAGCTTCTCGAGGGCCGCGAGGTCCGCGCGCGCCTGCTCGTACGTGCCCGCGATCGTGTTGCCGGTGATCTCACCGTGATCGGCGGTGGCCTCGAGGGTGGCCTCCGGCATGGTGTTGACCGTGCCCGGCGCGACCAGCTCGTCGACGTACAGCGTGTCCTTGTACGCCGGGTCCTTGACGCCGGTCGAGGCCCACAGCGGACGCTGCTTGTTGGCCTGCGCCTTGTCCAGGGCCGCCCAGCGGTCGGACGAGAACACCTCTTCGTACGCCTCGTACGCCAGACGGGCGTTGGCCAGGGCGGCCTTGCCGCGCAGCGCCTTGGCCTCGTCGGTGCCGATCGAGTCCAGCCGCTTGTCGATCTCGGTGTCCACCCGGGACACGAAGAAGGACGCCACCGAGTGGATCTTCGACAGGTCCAGGCCGCGCTCCTTGGCCTTCTCCAGGCCGGCCAGGTACGCGTCCATGACCGCGCGGTAGCGCTCCAGCGAGAAGATCAGCGTGACGTTGACGCTGATGCCGAGGCCGATGACCTCGGTGATCGCCGGCAGGCCCGCCTGGGTGGCCGGGATCTTGATGAGCGTGTTCGGCCGGTCCACCAGCCACGCCAGCTGCTTCGCCTCGGCGACCGTCGCCTTGGTGTTGTGCGCCAGGCGCGGGTCGACCTCGATCGACACCCGGCCGTCCTGGCCCTGCGTGGCGTCGAAGACCGGGCGCAGGATGTCGGCGGCGTCGCGGACGTCCGCCGTCGTGATCATGCGGATGGCTTCCTCGACGGTGACCTCGCGGGCGGCGAGGTCCTCCAGCTGCTGGTCGTAACCGTGGCCCTCGGAGATCGCCTTCTGGAAGATCGAGGGGTTGGTGGTGACGCCCACGACGTGGCTCTGGTCGATCAGCTCGGCCAGGTTGCCGGAGGTGATCCGCTTGCGCGACAGGTCGTCCAGCCAGATCGCGACGCCTTCGTCGGAGAGGCGCTTGAGTGCGTCTGTCATGAGAGTTGCATCTCCTACTTGTCGTATACCGGCGTCAGCGCGCTGCGGCTTCGATCGATTCCCGGGCGGCGGCGGCCACGTTGTCGGCCGTGAAGCCGTACTCGCGGAAGAGGACCTTGCCGTCCGCCGAGGCACCGAAGTGCTCCAGCGAGACGATGCGGCCCGCGTCGCCCACGTACCGGTGCCAGGTCAGGCCGATCCCGGCCTCGACCGCGACCCGCGCCTTCACCGACGGCGGCAGCACGGCATCCCGGTACCCCTGGTCCTGCTCCTCGAACCACTCGACGGACGGCATCGACACCACCCGGGTCGGGATGCCCGCGGCCTGCAGCTGCTCGCGCGCCTCGACGCACAGGTGGACCTCGGAGCCCGTACCGATCAGGACGACCTGCGGCTCACCGCCGTCGGCGTCGAACAGCACGTACCCGCCGCGCGCGGCCTCGTCGTTCCACTCGTACGTCGGAACGCCCTGGCGCGTCAGCGCGAGGCCGTGCGGGGCGCCCTTGCCGAACTCCTTGGTCCAGCGGCGCAGGATCTCGCGCCACGCGATCGCCGTCTCGTTGGCGTCCGCCGGGCGCACGATGTTCAGGCCCGGGATGGCGCGCAGCGAGGCCAGGTGCTCCACCGGCTGGTGCGTCGGGCCGTCCTCGCCGAGGCCGATCGAGTCGTGCGTCCACACGTACGTCACCGGCAGGTGCATCAGCGCGGAGAGGCGGACGGCGTTGCGCATGTAGTCGGAGAACACCAGGAAGGTGCCGCCGAAGATACGGGTGTTGCCGTGCAGCGCGATGCCGTTCATCTCGGCGGCCATCGCGTGCTCGCGGATGCCGAAGTGGATGGTCCGGCCGTACGGGTCGGCCTCCGGCAGCGGGTTGCCCTTCGGCAGGAAGGACGACGTCTTGTCGATCGTCGTGTTGTTCGAACCGGCGAGGTCGGCCGAGCCGCCCCACAGCTCGGGGATGACCCCGCCGAGCGCCTGGAGCACCTTGCCGGAGGCGGCGCGGGTGGCGACGCCCTTGCCCGGCTCGAACACCGGGAGCTTCTGCTCCCAGCCGGCCGGCAGCTCGCCCGCGGCGATCCGGTCGAACTCGGCGGCGCGCTCGGGGTTGGCGGTGCGCCACTCCTCGAACTGCTTCTCCCAGGCGGCGCGGGCCTCGCGGCCGCGGTCCAGGGCCTCGCGGGTGTGCGCGATGACCTCGTCGGCGACCTCGAAGGTCTTCTCCGGGTCGAAGCCCAGGACGCGCTTGGTGGCCGCGACCTCCTCGTCGCCGAGCGCCGAGCCGTGCGAGGCCTCGGTGTTCTGCGCGTTCGGCGCGGGCCAGGCGATGATCGAGCGCATCGCGATGAACGACGGGCGCTCGGTCTCGGCCTTGGCGGCCTGGAGGGCGTCGAACAGCGCCTGCGGGTCGAGGTCGCCGTTCTCCTTGGGCTCGACGCGCTGCACGTGCCAGCCGTACGCCTCGTACCGCTTCATCGTGTCCTCGGACACGGCGGTCTCGGTGTCGCCCTCGATCGAGATGTGGTTGTCGTCCCACAGCAGGATCAGGTTGCCGAGCTTCTGGTGCCCGGCCGTCGAGGACGCCTCGGCGGAGATGCCCTCCTGGAGGCAGCCGTCACCGGCGATGCAGTAGACGAAGTGGTCGAACGGAGACGTGCCCGGCGCGGCCTCCGGGTCGAAAAGACCCCGCTCGTAGCGCGCGGCCATCGCCATGCCCACGGCGTTGGCGACACCCTGGCCCAGCGGCCCGGTCGTCGTCTCGACGCCGACGGTGTGGCCGTACTCCGGGTGGCCCGGGGTCTTCGAGCCCCAGGTGCGGAACGCCTTCAGGTCGTCCAGCTCCAGGCCGAAGCCGGCCAGGTACAGCTGGATGTACAGCGTCAGCGAGGAGTGGCCCGCGGACAGCACGAACCGGTCGCGGCCGGTCCAGTCGGCGTCCGAGGGGTCGTGCCGCATCACCTTCTGGAAGAGGGTGTACGCGGCGGGGGCCAGGCTCATGGCCGTACCGGGATGGCCGTTGCCGACCTTCTGTACGGCGTCCGCGGCCAGGACACGGGCGGTGTCCACGGCCCGCTGGTCCAATTCGGTCCACTCGAGGTCTGTGGTGGTCGGCTTGGTGCTCACCCTGGGTCAGGGCTCCTCTCCACATGTTCCACATGTCGAATGCCGGTGACGTCGATCTCACCGGCTGTTGTCGAGCCTACCCCCGCGAGAACGCGCATTTTTTCGGGTCATTCCAGAGTGTGGTCATCGGGTGTCACCCGCCTCCCGACTGGCCCTTTCGGTGTTCGGCAAATGAATACGGAGCCGCTCACCCGAGTGCTCAATCGAGCGCTGTCCAGGCCCTTTGCTGCACCCGGCCCAACACGGCCGACCCCGGCGGAGGGCGAGGTATGGGCAACGTCTACAGTGGCGTGGTACGCGCGAGTCTTTACCGGCCCTTCACGGCCTCCTGTCGTCACGTCCGGTGCGACTCGCTGGGAGTCTCTGTCAGGGGTGTGCGTGACGGCCGTCGAATCCCGTCCGGCGGGTGTGCTTGCTTCAAGCACCGGCAAGCGGCCATTCGGGGCCCGCGTCAAGGCGTTCGTGGCGCTGACCAAGCCGCGGATCATCGAGCTGCTGCTGATCACCACGGTGCCGGTGATGTTCCTCGCCGAGCAGGGGGTGCCGGATCTGTGGCTGGTGCTCGCCACCTGCCTCGGCGGTTACCTGTCGGCCGGCGGCGCGAACGCGCTGAACATGTACATCGACCGCGACATCGACGCCCTGATGGACCGCACGTCGCAGCGGCCCCTGGTCACCGGCATGGTCTCGCCGCGCGAGGGCCTGGTCTTCGGCCTCACCCTCGCGGTGGTCTCCACGCTCTGGTTCGGCCTGCTGGTCAACTGGCTCTCGGCCTGGCTGTCGCTGGGTGCGCTGCTTTTCTACGTCGTCGTCTACACGATGATCCTCAAACGGCGTACCGCGCAGAACATCGTGTGGGGCGGTATCGCCGGCTGCATGCCCGTCCTCATCGGCTGGTCGGCCGTGACGAATTCGATGTCCTGGGCCGCCGTCATCCTCTTCCTTGTCATCTTCTTCTGGACGCCGCCGCACTACTGGCCGCTGTCGATGAAGGTGAAGGAGGACTACGCACGCGTGGGCGTGCCCATGCTGCCGGTCGTCGCCTCCAACAAGGTGGTGGCCCGCCAGATCGTCCTCTACAGCTGGGTGATGGTCGCCGTCTCCCTGCTGCTGACGCCGCTCGGCTACACCGGCTGGTTCTACACGGCGGTGGCGCTGGCGACCGGCGGCTGGTGGCTGTGGGAGGCGCATGCGCTCCAGGCCCGCGCGAAGGCGGGGGAGACGGGCGCCAAGCTCAAGGAGATGCGCCTCTTCCACTGGTCCATCACCTACGTCTCGCTGCTGTTCGTGGCGGTCGCGGTGGACCCGTTCCTGAAGTGACCGGGGATCTGGCCAGGTCGGCTACTGGTCGGTAGCATTCCAGTCATGGCAGACACCAAGCAGGCGGAGAACCAGGCGGAGGCGCGGGCGGACAAGCGCGCCGAGCGCAAGGCCTCCCAGCTCGCCAAGCGGATCCAGGCGTTCTCCAAGGAGCACGGCGGCGCCGAGGGCCAGCTGGCGTACATCGGCCAGATGGGCACCCGCATCGTGCTCGTCGGCGAGGACGGCGGCTGGGGCGACCTGGTCGCGCCCACCCACGAGGTCGCGAAGAGCGCGGCCGAGAAGGCCGGGCTCACGCTCCACGAGGAGTTCGACGGCGACTTCGCGGCCAAGGTCCGCACCGGGCCGTACGAGTGGACCCGCATGGCCGGCATTCAGCTCGGCGGCCCGTCCAACGACTGAGACGACGCCCCGGGCGACGCCTGAGGCAACACCTTGCGCGGGGTTCACCCGTTAGGACCTGTGAAGGTCCATCGGACGCGTCCGTCGCAGGGAGCCCTCGCAATGATCGACACCCCGTCGCTGGTGGACCAGTACTGCCACGGGGTGCTCCGCACGGAACTGGGCCTCGGCACGTTCGAGGCCCACCTCGGCAGGGCCGCGGGCCCGCCCGCGGCCGGCACCACGTTCTTCGACACCCAGACCGGCTTCGCCGTACGGCGCTGGTGCCCGCCGCTCCTCGGCCTGGAGCCGCACTGCCCGCCCGCCCGCTACCTGGCCCGCCGCCGGGAGCTCGGGTTCCTGGAATCGGGCCGGCGGCTCCTGCGGTCCACCGGGATCTCCACCTATCTGGTGGACACCGGTCCGCCCGGCGACCTCATCGGTCCGGTGGAGATGGGCGCCGCGGGCGACGCCGAGGCCCGCGAGATCGTCCGCCTGGAACCGCTCGCCCAGCAGGTCGCCGACACCTCCGGCACGGTCGACTCTCTGCTCGCCAACCTCGCCGAGGCCGTCCACGGCGCGGCCGTCTCCGCCGTCGCCTTCGCCTCCGTCGCCGCCCTGCGGCACGGTCTCGTCCTCGCCCCCGACCCGCCGGGGCCCGGCGAGGTGCGCGGCGCGGCCGGCCGCTGGCTGGCGGGCCGCCGCGCCGGAGAGCCGCTCACCGACCCCGTCCTGCTGCGGCACCTGCTGTGGATCGCCGTCGCCTCCGGCCGCCCGCTCCAGCTGTACGTCGGGGTCGACGACCCGATACGGCTCGGCGACTTCGCCGCCGCGACCAGCGGACTCGGCACGGACCTGGTGCTGCTGCACGGCTACCCGCACCACCGGCAGGCCGCCCATCTGACGAGCGTCTTCCCCCATGTGTACGCCGACCTCGGCGCCACCCTCGCCCAGACCGGGCCCCGGGCCGCCGCCGTACTGGCGGAGACCCTGGAGCTCGCGCCCTTCGGCAAGCTGCTCTTCTCCAGCGGTGCCCGCGGCCTGCCCGAGCTGCACGTGGTCGGCGCGCGGGTGTTCCGCGAGGCGCTCGGGCGGGTGCTGGACGAGTGGGTGTACGCCGGCGCGTGGTCCCGTACGGACGCGCAACGCGTCGCCGGGATGATCGCGTCGGGCAACGCGCGCCGGG
This sequence comes from Streptomyces sp. NPDC003036, assembly GCF_040611175.1. NCBI lineage: Bacteria > Bacillati > Actinomycetota > Actinomycetes > Kitasatosporales > Streptomycetaceae > Streptomyces > Streptomyces sp. NPDC003036. The sequence continues at coordinate 48,360 of NZ_JBEXNO010000019.1, forward strand.
TGTACGGGCTCGGTTAGGCCGCGGTCAGCGCCGCGTCGGACTGCTGCGGGGCGGGGACGCCCGGGGTGGCCGACGGCCGCTCGCGCAGGCTCAGCACCAGGCGCAGCACCGCGATCCACATGAGAGACGAGCCCAGCATGTGCAGGCCCACCAGGACCTCCGGCACACCCGTGAAGTACTGCACGTAGCCGATGCCGCCCTGGAGCAGCAGCACCAGCAGCAGGTCGCGGGCGCGCGCCCGGGTGTCGTCCGGGGCGTCCACCACGCGCAGCACGAAGAACATCGCCAGCGCCAGCGCGCACACCACCCAGGCGAAGATCGCGTGGAGGTGGGCCATCGTCGCGAAGTCGAACGGCATGCGCGGCACGTCGCTGCTGTCGCCCGCGTGCTTGCCGGAGCCCGTCACCGTCGTACCCGCCGCGATCAGCAGCCCGGACACGACCACCAGCGCCCAGCCGAGCTTGCGCACCGGTCCCGGGACGCGCGGCCGCCGGGGGCCGTCGCCCTCACCCGCGCGCACCCAGGTGACCACGGTGACCGTGAGCAGCGCGTTCGCGGCGAGGAAGTGGCCCGCGACCGTCCACGGGTTCAGCCCCATCCACACGGTGATGCCGCCGAGGACGGCGTTGACCATCACCACCCAGAACTGCGCCCAGCCGAGCCGGGTCAGCCCGCGCCGCCACGGCTTGGTGGAGCGCGCCGCGATGATCGCCCAGCCGACCGCCGCCGACAGGACGTACGTCAGCATGCGGTTGCCGAACTCGATGGCGCCGTGGATGCCCTGCGCGGGCGTGGCGAAGAGGCTGTCGTCCGTGCACTTGGGCCAGGTGTCGCAGCCGAGACCGGAGCCGGTGAGCCGGACCGCGCCGCCCGTGACGATGATGACGACGCTCATCACGACGGCGGCGAGCGCGGCGCGCCGGACCGTCCGGGGGGAGGGGGTCCAGCGCTGGGCGATGAAGGCGAGGGGGGTCAACACGGTTCCCTATCGTAGGTCCCCGCTTGTGCACGCTTTCACGAGGGCCCTCGTTCCGGTCATTCCCAGCGGAAGAAACGTGCCGCCGCGCCCAGCCCCAGCACCGCCCACGCCGCCAGGATGCCGGCCGCGCCCCACGGCATCGACGCCCCGTCCCGCAGCACGTCCCGCAGCCCCTCCGACAGCGCCGAGATCGGCAGCAGCTCCAGCGCCGTGCGCGCCGCGTCCGGGAACTTCTCCAGCGGTACGACCACGCCGCCGCCCACCAGGAGCAGCAGGAACACCAGGTTGGCCGCCGCCAGCGTCGCCTCCGCCTTCAGCGTGCCGGCCATCAGCAGCCCGAGCCCGGAGAAGGCGGCCGTACCGAGGACGAGCAGCAGGAGCACGGAGAGCGGGCCGCCGTGCGGGGACCAGCCGAGCGCCAGCGCGATCACCGTCAGGAGCGCGATCTGGAGCACCTCCGTCACCAGGACCGAGACCGTCTTGGCGGTCATCAGCGCCCAGCGCGGCAGCGGCGACGCGCCGAGCCGCTTGAGCACCCCGTACCGCCGCTCGAAGCCGGTCGCGATGGCCTGCCCGGTGAACGCCGTCGACATCACGGCCAGCGCCAGCACGCCCGGCGCCAGGAAGTCCACGGCCTTGCCGTCGCCCGTGTCGACGATGTCGACGGTCGAGAAGAGCACCAGCAGCAGCGACGGGATGACGACCGTGAGCAGCAGCTGCTCGCCGTTGCGCAGCAGCATCCTCGTCTCGAGCGCCGCCTGCGCCGCGATCATCCGGCCGATCGGCGCCGCTCCGGGCTGGGGCGTGTAGGTCCCGGCGCTCGTGCTCATGAACGCAGCTCCTTGCCGGTCAGAGTGAGGAAGACGTCTTCGAGGGTGTGCCGCTCGACCGAGATGCGGTCGGGCATCACCCCGTGCTGCGCGCACCACGTGGTCACCGTGGCGAGCAGCTGGGGGTCGACCGTGCCGCTGATCCGGTACGCGCCCGGCGTCAGCTCCGCGGCGGCGGTGCCGTCCGGCAGCGCCTTGAGCAGCGAGCCGAGGTCCAGGCCGGGGCGGCCGGTGAAGCGCAGGGTGTTCTCGGCGCCGCCGCGGCACAGCTCCTCGGGGCTGCCCTGGGCGACGACGCGGCCCGCGTCGATGATCGCTATGTCGTCGGCGAGCTCTTCGGCCTCGTCCATGAAGTGGGTCGTGAGGACGGTGGTGACCCCGTCGGCGCGCAGCTCGCGCACCAGCTCCCAGGTGGAGCGGCGGGCCTGCGGGTCGAGGCCCGCGGTCGGCTCGTCCAGGAAGACCAGCTCGGGCCGCCCGACCACCGCCATGGCGAGCGCGAGGCGCTGCTGCTGCCCGCCGGAGAGGCGGCGGTAGGTCGTACGGCCGCACGAGCCGAGGCCGAGGCGCTCGATCAGCGCGTCGACGTCGAGGGGGTGGGCGTGGAGCTTCGCCATGTGGCGCAGCATCTCGTCGGCGCGCGCACCGGAGTAGACGCCACCCGACTGGAGCATCACCCCGATGCGGGGCCGCAGGCGGACGGCGTCGGCGAGCGGGTCGAGCCCGAGGACGCGCACGGTGCCGGCGTCGGCGCGGCGGTAGCCCTCGCAGGTCTCGATGGTCGTGGTCTTGCCGGCGCCGTTGGGCCCGAGGACGGCGGTGACGCCGCCCGCGCGGACGTCGAGGTCGAGGCCGTCGACGGCGGTCTTGGTCCCGTACCGCTTGACGAGGCCCTGGACCCGTACGACGGACTCGTATCGCATGCGGGAAGTCTAAAGAGCCCGCGGACCCCTCCGGCCCACAGGCCCCCGAGGGGGCGCGAAAGGCCCGGTCAGAGGGGCGCGGAGAGGGGGCGGCGGGTGGCTGGAAATCATCCCACCAATGATCGTTTCCGCAGGTCAGGTGAGGCTTCCCTAAGTGACGCAGAGCACCGTCCACTGGTCAGGACGTCGCTTGTCACTCTCTCGCGAATTACGCAACAATGGCGTTGTGAAAAACGTCGGCCACGCCCAGCAGGCTCCAGCGGAGGAGCTCGCGACCGGGGAGCGCTCCACGCGCAACCGGGTCGCGCGGTCCATCCTGGACCACGGGCCGTCCACGGTGGCCGAGCTGGCTCAGCGGCTCGGCCTCACGCAGGCCGCCGTCCGCCGCCATCTCGACGCGCTCGTCGCCGACGACGTCGTCGCCCCGCGCGAGCAGCGCGTCTACGGCGCGCGCACGCGCGGCCGCCCGGCCAAGGTGTTCGCCCTGACGGACGGCGGCCGGGACGCCTTCGACCAGTCGTACGACACGCTCGCCGTCGAGGCCCTGCGCTGGATCGAGCAGAACGCGGGCGGGGAAGCCGCCGTCGCCGCGTTCGCGCGCGACCGGATCGAGGCCCAGGCGGAGGCGTACCGCGAGGCCGTCGAGGCCGCGGCGCCCGAGGAGCGCGCCGAGGCGCTCGCGAAGGCGCTGAGCGCCGACGGGTACGCTGCCACGGCGCGCAACGCGCCGGTCGGACAGCAGCTGTGCCAGCACCACTGCCCCGTGGCCCACGTCGCCGAGAGGTACCCGCAGCTGTGCGAGGCGGAGACCGAGGTCTTCAGCCGGCTGCTCGGGACGCACGTGCAGAGACTGGCGACCATCGCCCACGGCGACGGGGTCTGCACGACGTACATCCCGCACACCACGCACACCACACCAACAGCATCCGCAAGCACGGCCGGGAGGAACCCCGCATGACCACCGAGATCAGCCACCCCGAGCTCGAGGGCCTGGGTCGGTACGAATATGGCTGGGCCGACCCGGACGCCGCCGGCGCCACCGCCAAGCGCGGTCTCTCCGAGGACGTCGTCCGCGACATCTCCGCGAAGAAGAACGAGCCCGAGTGGATGCTGAAGCTCCGCCTCAAGGGTCTGCGCCTCTTCGACAAGAAGCCCATGCCGAACTGGGGCTCCGACCTGTCGGGCATCGACTTCGACAACATCAAGTACTTCGTCCGGTCCACCGAGAAGCAGGCCGCTTCCTGGGAGGACCTGCCCGAGGACATCAAGAACACGTACGACAAGCTCGGCATCCCGGAGGCGGAGAAGCAGCGCCTCGTCGCCGGTGTCGCCGCGCAGTACGAGTCCGAGGTTGTGTACCACCAGATCCGCGAGGACCTGGAGGCCCAGGGCGTGATCTTCCTCGACACGGACACCGCGCTCAAGGAGCACCCGGAGCTCTTCCAGGAGTACTTCGGCACGGTCATCCCGGTCGGCGACAACAAGTTCGCGTCGCTGAACACCGCGGTGTGGTCCGGCGGCTCCTTCATCTACGTGCCGAAGGGCGTGCACGTCGACATCCCGCTCCAGGCCTACTTCCGCATCAACACGGAGAACATGGGCCAGTTCGAGCGGACGCTGATCATCGTCGACGAGGACGCCTACGTCCACTACGTCGAGGGCTGCACCGCCCCGATCTACTCCTCCGACTCGCTGCACAGCGCCGTCGTGGAGATCATCGTCAAGAAGGGCGGCCGCTGCCGCTACACGACGATCCAGAACTGGTCGAACAACGTCTACAACCTGGTCACCAAGCGCGCCGTGGCGTACGAGGGCGCGACCATGGAGTGGGTCGACGGCAACATCGGCTCCAAGGTGACGATGAAGTACCCGGCCGTCTACCTGATGGGCGAGCACGCCAAGGGCGAGACCCTGTCCATCGCCTTCGCGGGCGAGGGCCAGCACCAGGACGCCGGCGCCAAGATGGTCCACATGGCCCCGAACACCTCCTCCAACATCGTCTCCAAGTCGGTGGCGCGAGGCGGCGGCCGCACCTCCTACCGCGGTCTCATCGAGATCGGCGAGGGCGCCCCGGGCTCCAAGTCGAACGTGCTCTGCGACGCGCTGCTCGTCGACACGATCTCGCGGTCGGACACGTACCCGTACGTCGACGTGCGCGAGGACGACGTGTCCATGGGCCACGAGGCGACCGTCTCCAAGGTCTCCGAGGACCAGCTCTTCTACCTGATGAGCCGCGGCCTCTCCGAGGACGAGGCGATGGCGATGATCGTGCGCGGCTTCGTCGAGCCGATCGCCAAGGAGCTGCCCATGGAGTACGCGCTGGAGCTCAACCGGCTGATCGAGCTGCAGATGGAGGGTGCGGTCGGCTGACGCCGCCCCCGCCGTCCGTACCAGTCTTTACGTAGGAAGAGAGCAACACGACAGCCATGGCTGAGGCCCAGAACATCCCGGCGGGCTCCACCACCGCCGGCTCCATCGCGGTGGCCGCCGAGTCCACCGTCGCCACCCGCATGAGCGCGCCCCCGTCCTTCGACGTCGCGGACTTCCCCGTCCCGCACGGCCGCGAGGAGGAGTGGCGGTTCACGCCGCTGGAGCGGCTGCGCGGCCTGCACGACGGCACCGCGGTCGCCACCGGCGACGGCGTACGCGTCGAGGTGGAGGCGCCCGAGGGTGTCACCGTCGAGACCGTCGGCCGCGACGACGCGCGGCTCGGCAAGGCCGGCACCCCGGTGGACCGGGTCGCCGCCCAGGCGTACTCCGCCTTCGAGAAGGCCTCGGTCGTCACCGTGCCCAAGGAGACCGTGCTCACCGAGCCGGTCCGGATCTCCGTGCACGGCCAGGGCGGCACCGCCTTCGGCCACCAGGTCATCGAGCTCGGCGCCTTCGCCGAGGCCGTCGTGGTCATCGACCACACCGGTGACGCGGTGCTCGCCGCCAACGTCGACTACCTCCTCGGCGACGGCGCCAAGCTCACCGTCGTCTCCATCCAGGACTGGGACGAGAAGGCCGTCCACGTCGGCCAGCACAACGCGCTGGTCGGGCGGGACGCCTCCTTCAAGTCGGTCGTCGTCACCTTCGGCGGTGACCTGGTCCGCCTGCACCCGCGCGTGACGTACGCCGGGACCGGCGGCGAGGCCGAGCTCTTCGGCCTGTACTTCACCGAGCAGGGCCAGCACCAGGAGCACCGCCTCCTGGTCGACCACAACACCCCGCACTGCAAGTCCAACGTGGCCTACAAGGGCGCGCTGCAGGGCGAGAACGCGCACGCCGTGTGGATCGGCGACGTCCTCATCCAGGCCGCGGCCGAGGGCACCGACACGTACGAGATGAACCGCAACCTGGTTCTGACGGACGGCGCCCGCGTCGACTCCGTGCCGAACCTGGAGATCGAGACCGGCGAGATCGCCGGCGCCGGTCACGCCTCCGCCACCGGCCGCTTCGACGACGAGCAGCTCTTCTACCTGATGGCCCGCGGTATCCCGGAGGCCGAGGCCCGCCGCCTCGTCGTCCGCGGCTTCTTCGCGGAGCTCGTCCAGCAGATCGGCCTGCCGGACGTCGAGGAGCGCCTCATCGCCAAGATCGAGGCCGAGCTGGAGGCGTCGCTCTGATGCCCTTCGTCCGCGCCTGTGGGCTGAGCGAGCTGGAGGAGGACACCCCGAAGAGGGTGGAGATCGACGGCACGCCGGTCTCCGTCGTCCACACCGAGGGGGAGGTGTTCGCGATCCACGACATCTGCTCGCACGCGAACGTCTCGCTCTCGGAGGGCGAGGTGGAGGACTGCCAGATCGAGTGCTGGCTGCACGGCTCCGCCTTCGACCTCCGCACCGGCAAGCCGTCCGGCCTTCCCGCGACGCGCCCCGTCCCCGTATACCCCGTAAAGATCGAAGGGGACGATGTGCTCGTCTCCGTCACCCAGGAGTCCTGAGTCACCCATGGCAACGCTTGAAATCCGCGACCTGCACGTCTCCGTCGAGGCCGACAACGCCACGAAGGAGATCCTCAAGGGCGTCGACCTGACCGTGAAGCAGGGCGAGACCCACGCCATCATGGGCCCCAACGGCTCCGGCAAGTCGACGCTCGCGTACTCGCTGGCGGGTCACCCCAAGTACACGATCACCGGCGGCACCGTCACCCTCGACGGCGAGGACGTCCTGGAGATGTCCGTCGACGAGCGCGCCCGCGCCGGCCTCTTCCTCGCCATGCAGTACCCGGTCGAGGTCCCGGGCGTCTCGGTGAGCAACTTCCTGCGCACCTCCGCCACCGCCGTCCGCGGCGAGGCCCCCAAGCTGCGCACCTGGGTGAAGGAGGTCAAGGAGGCCATGCAGCGCCTCAACATGGACCCCGCCTTCGCCGAGCGCAACGTCAACGAGGGCTTCTCCGGCGGTGAGAAGAAGCGCCACGAGATCCTCCAGCTGGAGCTCCTCAAGCCGAAGGTCGCGATCCTCGACGAGACCGACTCCGGCCTCGACGTCGACGCCCTGCGCATCGTCTCCGAGGGCGTCAACCGCGTCCGCGAGACCGGCGAGGTCGGCACCCTGCTGATCACGCACTACACGCGCATCCTCCGCTACATCAAGCCCGACTTCGTCCACGTCTTCTCCGCCGGCCGGATCGTGGAGTCGGGCGGCCCCGAGCTCGCCGACAAGCTGGAGAACGAGGGCTACGAGTCCTACACGAAGGGTGGCGTATCCGCGTGACACAGCTGCCGGGCCTTCTCGACACCGAGGCGATCCGCAAGGACTTCCCGATCCTCGACCGGGTGCTCCACGACGGCAAGAAGCTCGTGTACCTGGACAACGCGGCGACCTCGCAGACGCCGCGCCAGGTCATCGACGTGCTGAGTGAGTACTACGAACAGCACAACGCCAACGTGCACCGCGGCGTGCATGTGCTGGCCGAGGAGGCCACGGCGCTGTACGAGGGCGCGCGCGACAAGGTCGCCGCCTTCATCAACGCGCCGAGCCGCAACGAGGTGATCTTCACCAAGAACGCCTCGGAGTCGCTCAACCTCGTGGCGAACATGCTGGGCTGGGCCGACGAGCCCTACCGGGTCGACCACGAGACCGAGATCGTCATCACGGAGATGGAGCACCACTCCAACATCGTGCCGTGGCAGCTGCTCGCGCAGCGCACCGGCGCGAAGCTGAAGTGGTTCGGGCTGACCGACGACGGCCGGCTCGACCTGTCGAACATCGAAGAGATCATCACCGAGAAGACGAAGATCGTCTCCTTCACGCTGGTCTCCAACATCATGGGAACCGTCAACCCGGTCGAGGCGCTCGTGCGCCGCGCCCAGGACGTCGGCGCCCTGGTGCTGATCGACGCCTCGCAGGCCGCCCCGCACATGCCGCTGGACGTGCAGGCGCTCCAGGCCGACTTCGTGGCCTTCACCGGCCACAAGATGTGCGGCCCGACGGGCATCGGCGTGCTGTGGGGCCGCCAGGAGCTGCTGGAGGACCTCCCGCCGTTCCTCGGCGGTGGCGAGATGATCGAGACGGTCTCCATGAGCTCGTCGACGTATGCCCCCGCCCCGCACAAGTTCGAGGCCGGTACGCCCCCGATCGCGCAGGCCGTCGGCCTCGGCGCGGCCGTGGACTACCTCTCCTCGATCGGCATGGACAAGATCGCCGCGCATGAGCACGCGATCACCGAGTACGCCATCCAGCGCCTCCGGGAGGTCCCCGACCTTCGGATCATCGGCCCGGTGACGGCCGAGGACCGCGGTGCGGCGATCTCCTTCACGCTCGGCGACATCCACCCGCACGACGTGGGCCAGGTCCTCGACGAGCAGGGCATCGCCGTCCGGGTCGGGCACCACTGCGCCCGCCCGGTCTGCCTGCGGTACGGAATTCCTGCGACCACGCGAGCGTCGTTCTATCTGTACTCCACGCCGGCCGAGGTGGACGCCCTCGTGGCGGGCCTGGAGCACGTCCGGAACTTCTTCGGCTAGGAGCGGGTGTGAAGCTGGATTCGATGTACCAGGACGTCATCCTGGACCACTACAAGAACCCGCATGGCCGGGGCTTGCGGGACGGCGACGCCGAGGTGCACCACGTCAACCCGACGTGCGGTGACGAGATCACGCTTCGCGTGAAGTACGACGGCACGCGCATCGCGGACGTCTCGTACGAGGGCCAGGGCTGCTCCATCAGCCAGGCGTCGGCCTCCGTACTGAATGATCTCCTCGTCGGCAAGGAACTCGCCGAGGCGCAGCAGATCCAGGGCACCTTCCTGGAGCTGATGCAGTCCAAGGGAAGGATCGAGCCGGACGACGCCATGGAGGAGGTGCTGGAGGACGCGGTCGCGTTCGCCGGCGTCTCCAAGTACCCGGCCCGGGTGAAGTGCGCCCTGCTGAGCTGGATGGCCTGGAAGGACGCGACGGCCCAGGTGATGGGTGAGGGCGCGGAGAGGAAGACCGCATGACCGAGAACCAGACGGCCGAGACCGTGGAAGCAGCCGAGGGGGTCTCGACGGCCGACGCGGCCCCGATGAAGCCGGCGACCGAGGACGAGATCCGCGAGGCGCTGTACGACGTCGTCGACCCCGAGCTGGGCATCGACGTCGTCAACCTCGGCCTCATCTACGGCATCCACATCGACGACTCCAACATCGCGACCCTCGACATGACGCTGACGTCGGCGGCCTGCCCGCTGACGGACGTGATCGAGGACCAGGCGAAGTCCGCGACGGACGGCATCGTCCGTGAGCTGAAGATCAACTGGGTCTGGATGCCGCCGTGGGGCCCGGACAAGATCACGGACGACGGGCGGGAGCAGCTGCGCGCTCTCGGCTTCAACGTCTGAGCCGAGCCCCTTCGCGACCTGCTACGGCCGTGCCCTCCGGTTCATTTCCGGAGGGCACGGCCGTTTCTCCGTACAGTGAGACCGGTTCGCCTGAGCGGGGGACCGCCGGTTAGGTTTCCTGCATGACTTCTGCACCGTCTGCACCTCGCACCACCGGCGCCGTCGCCGCCGGCCTCGCCACCATCGCCGGCGACGGCACCGTTCTCGACACCTGGTTCCCCGCGCCCGAGCTCACCGAGGCCCCCGGGCCGGCCGGGACCGAGCGGCTCACCTCCGACCAGGCCGTCAACCTCCTCGGAGAAGGCGCCGCCAAGGCCATCGGCGTCGACGCCCGCCGGGGCGTCGAGGTCGTCGCCGTACGCACCGTCATCAGCTCCCTCGACGAGAAGCCGCTCGACGCGCACGACGTGTACCTGCGGCTGCACCTGCTCAGCCACCGGCTGGTCAAGCCGCACGGGCAGAACCTCGACGGCATCTTCGCGCACCTCGCCAACGTGGCCTGGACGAGCCTCGGCCCCGTCGCCGTCGACGACGTCGAGAAGGTCCGGCTGAACGCCCGCGCCGAGGGCCTGCACCTCCAGGTCACCAGCATCGACAAGTTCCCGCGCATGACGGACTACGTCGTCCCCAAGGGCGTCCGCATCGCCGACGCCGACCGCGTCCGCCTCGGCGCGCACCTCGGCTCCGGCACCACCGTCATGCACGAGGGCTTCGTCAACTTCAACGCCGGCACCCTCGGCACCTCCATGGTCGAGGGCCGCATCTCCGCGGGTGTCGTCGTCGGCGACGGCTCCGACATCGGCGGCGGCGCCTCCACCATGGGCACCCTCTCCGGCGGCGGCAACGTCATCATCTCCATCGGCGAGCGCTGCCTCGTCGGCGCGGAGGCGGGCGTCGGCATCGCGCTCGGCGACGAGTGCGTCGTGGAGGCCGGCCTGTACGTCACGGCGGGCACGCGCGTGACCATGCCCGACGGCCAGATCGTCAAGGCCCGTGAGCTCTCCGGCGCCTCCAACATCCTCTTCCGCCGCAACTCGGTCACCGGCGCCGTCGAGGCCCGCCCGAACAACGCGGTGTGGGGCGGCCTCAACGACATCCTGCACAGCCACAACTGAGCCGCCGAGCAGGGCCGCTGATTCGAGTGACTTCGCACGACCTCGCGTGACCTTTCCGTCCGTAGGACGGATAAACAGGTCGGCGCGTATCACACGAATGGGCAAGGCGAGGGACGGCTGATATGAAGACCGGCAGGCTGATCGTTCCCGGGGTGCTCGCGCTGGCGGCCGTGTTCTGGTCCGGCGCGGCCGCTCAGGCCGATGAGAGTCACAGCGGATCCGACAACGGGCACCGCATCACCCTGCTGTCGATCGGTCAGATCGACGACCCGATGGAGGACGTGCTGGAGCACGTCTCCATCCTCGGGAGCAATCGGGTGACCGGCTCCTGAGCCGGTTGCCGGAGCAGTTCCTCGTACGCCGCACGCAGCCCGTCGACCGCCCGCCGGTCGGCGGGCTGCAGTGGTTCCCGCACCGGGCCGGCGGAGAGGAGGGCCTTGGCCGTCACCGCGCCCGGCAGGCCCGACGCCATCATCCGTTCCGTCAGCGGCAGCATGCGCTGGTGGAGACGGGCCGCCAGGGCCGTGTCGCCCGCGTCGAAGGCGTCCAGCACCGCAACGGTCGGGCCCGGAGCCACGTTCGCGACCGTGCTGATGAAGCCCGCGCCGCCGATCGCGTACAGCGGGAGGTTCAGCTCCTCGCAGCCCGAGTAGTACGCCAGTGACGTGCGCGCCATGACCTTGGCCGAGCCCAGCAGGTCATAGGCGCAGTCCTTCACCGCCACGATCCGCGGATGGTCCGCGAGCCGCAGGACCGTCTCGGGCTCGATGCGGACGCCCGTGCGGCCCGGGATGTCGTACAGCGCCAGCGGCAGGCCCGTCGCGTCCGCCACCCGCCGGAAATGAACCTCGATCGCCGCCTGCGGCGGGCGGCTGTAGTACGGCGGGACCACGAGGAGGCCGTCGGCGCCCGCCGCCTCCGCCTGGCGGGCCAGCTCGACGGTGTGGCGGGTATCCGCCGTGCCGACCCCGGCGACCAGGGCCGTGCGCGTACCGACGGCGTCGCGGACCGCCCGTACCAGCGCGGCCTTCTCGGCGTCGCTCGTCGTCGGGGATTCACCGGTCGTCCCGTTCAGGACGAGTCCGTCGCAGCCCTCGGCGACCAGGTGCGCCGCCAGTTCCTGCGCCCGGTCCAGGTCCAGCTGCTCGCCCGAAGCGGTGAAGGGCGTGACCATCGCGCACAGCGCGCGGCCGAAGGGCGGGGGAGGGATGGTGTGGATCATGTACGCAGTGTGACCGGCAGCGAACGTGAAGGTCTACTTAGATTTGCTTACCCCCAGAGGAAAGCAGTGCTGAACGGTCGTAGGGGGTTCCGAGCGCCGACGATCGGGTACTCGAAGCTCCCCGTACGAGATGGGAGGCGTTGCCATGGCCGGAGAACCGTCGGTCGGCGAGCTGGTGAAGCAGGCGTCGGAGCAGCTCACGGACCTGGTCAGGACCGAGATGCGCACCGCGCAGGCCGAGATGATGCAGAAGGGCAAACGCGCCGGCAAGGGCGGCGGCATGCTCGGAGCCGCGGCCGCGGTCGGGTACGTCGGGCTGATCGGGGTGTGGGCCACCGTGGCCGCGCTGCTGAACCTGGCCCTCGACGTGTGGGCCTCGGTGCTCATCGCGACCGGGGTGTTCCTGGTGATTGCCGGAGTCCTGGCCCTCCTCGGCCGCAAGCAGCTGAAGGCCGCGGTGCCGCCCAAGCCCGAGCGGGCGATCGACGGGATGCGTTCGGACGTCCACGAGATCAAGGAGAGGGTCCACCGATGACACGGGAGACGCGGAAGGCGCCCGGACCTGACGAGCTGCGGCGCGAGGCGGCGCGCAAGCGGCAGGAGCTGGGCGAGACGATCGACCAGCTGATGGCCAAGACCGATGTGAAGGCGCGCGCCGCCCACCTGGTGCACGACAAGACCCCCGAGCCCGTGCGCAACCACCCGCGCCCGGTCCTCGCGGCCGTCGCCGCCATGGTCGTCGCGGGGGTCGTGCTCTGGCAGCTGCGGCGCAGCGGTAAGTGGGGGTGAGCCTGCGGATGGCCGACAAGGACGACAAGCAGAAGAAGCAGAAGAAGCAGCACAAGAAGAAGAGGAAGCAGAAGCTCCTCTACCGGCCCGTCGGCATCCTCCTCGGCATGGCGAGCGGTGCCATCGCGAGCACCCTCTTCTCCCGGGCCTGGGCGGCGGTCGGAAACGGTGACGCCCCGGACGCCATGGACGAGGAGCGCCAGTGGAAGGAGATCCTGCTGGCGGCCGCGATCGAGGGCGCCATCTTCGCCGTGGTCAAGGCGGCCGTGGACCGCTCCGGCGCCGTCGGGGTCCGGCGGCTGACCGGTACCTGGCCGGGGTGAGAATCCGTCAGCGCCAGCTGTTGACCTCAAGCATGCTTGACGTTTGATCATGGAGTTCCGGCCGCACCGAACGGGGGGCGGCAGCGAACCGAGAGGCAACAGCCATGGCGCGTACGACGATCGCGACGTTCGGCACCGACGCCCGCCCCGACCTCACCCGGCCCGGCGTCGGTGCCGTCATGGTCAGCACCTGGCGCGTCGGGACGCCCGTGCGGCAGCGCGCTGCCGTGGAGGCCATCGCCAAGACGTGGCAGAGCCGCGACTGGCCGTTCGACGGCCTCCTCTCGTACACCGTGTACACCGGGGAGGACGGCGACACCCTCCTCCACTACTCCCAGTGGCGCGACGAGGAGGCGTACCGCGAGTTCGTCGCCCGCCACCGCGACGACCGCAACGACGAGATCGACGCCGCCGTGCCCGGCATCGAGCGCGTGGAGCTCCGTTCGTACGAGCTCTACCGCACGTCCGGGTCGGCGCAGGGCGACAGCCGCGTGCCGGGGTGCGTCGTCATCGTCGACGTCGAGTTCGAGGGCGCGGACGCCGCGCGGCAGCGGGACTGGGTCGACGGGGTGTTCGAGGCGCTGGAGACCGACCCGCACCCGCACCCCGGGGGCATCTCCGGGGACTTCCACATCAGCCTCGACGGCACCCGCGTCCTCAACTACGCCGAGTGGGACAGCGCCCGGTCCCACATCGAGGCGCTCGCCGCCCCCGGCGACGGGATCGGGTCGGCCACCCCGCAGTGGCGCAAGGTGCTGACATACCCGGGTGTCGTCGGGGGCGGGGTCAAGCGGTACGCGCCCGCGCTGAGCCTCAGCCCGGGCGCGTGACCGAGGGCCTTACGGGCGGAAGCGCAGCACCTGCGGGTCGTGGTCGCTGTTCTGCTCCGCGAACTCGGCGTTGATGTGCACGCTGTCGTAAGCGAAGTGGCGGATCGACGGGCTGGTCAGGATCTGGTCCAGCACCTGGCTGTTGCCCTGGAAGACGTACGAGTAGCGCTCGCTGCGAGGCAGGGACATCACCGCCGGGTACAGCGCGCCGCCGTCCGTCAGGGCCTTCGTCGTCGCCGAGAACTCGAAGTCGTTGATGTCGCCGAGGACGACGACGTCGGCGGTGCGCTGCGCCTTCAGGATGTCCTTCACGAAGGCGTTGACCGACTGGGCCTGCTGGAGGCGCTTCGTCTCGGAGGAACGGTTCGGCGGCTGGTGGTGCGAGACCAGCGACTCGTCGCCGCCCTTCGAGCCGAAGTGGTTCGCGATCACGAAGACCGTACGGCCCCGGAAGGTGAACTCGCCCGCCAGCGGCTTGCGGCTGTTGTCCCAGGCGGCGTTCGCCGGGTCGATCCGGCCGGGGGAGTGCGTCAGGGCCGCGCGGCCCTGCTCCCGTACCACCCCGGTCGCCGTCGCCGCGTCGCCGCCCGCGCGGTCGGTGAAGGACACGCGCTCGGGGTTGAAGAGGAACACCTGACGGATGTTGCCGCCGGGCTCGCCGCCGTCCTTGTTGTTGGCCGGGTCGATGCTGCGCCACTCGTACGCCGGACCGCCGGCCGCGACGATCGCGTCCGTGAACTTCTTCAGCGTCTGGTCGGCGGCGACCGTACCGTCGTTCTTGGCGCCGTTGTTGTCCTGGATCTCCTCCAGGGCCACGATGTCGGGCGAGGCGAGGTTCTCCACGACCGCCTTCGCCAGCGCGTCGAACTTCTCCTGCGGGTCGCTCGGGTCGAGGTTCTCGACGTTGTACGTCGCCACCGCCAGCTCGCTGCGGTGCTGCTTCTCGGTGACCTCGCGCTCCAGGCCCCGGTCGGCGAGCGTGCCGAGGGTGCGGGCGGTGAGGGTGTAGCCGCCGAACTGGTTGAAGTCCAGCGGGCCCTCGGTCGTGCCGGTCAGCCAGTCGCCGACGTTCGCCTTGGGGAACGGCTGCTGGGCGAGCGGGGCCAGCGACTGGATCTTCAGACGGCCGGTGTTCTGGGAGGTGTACGAGCCGTAGACCGCGCCGCCGCGGGCGCTCGGGTTCTCGTGCGGCTTCACCGTCACCCACAACTCGGCGTGCTCGTTGCTGGCGGTGACGACCCGGGAGGAGCCGATGCGGACGTTCGTGCCCTCCAGCGACTCGAAGTAGTCCAGGGCGTACGAACCCGGGCGCAGCGGCAGGCCGTTGATGGAGCCGCCGGCCGCCGGGTCGCCCTCGGGCGCGTACACCGACGGCACGGAGTGCGCGGAGAGGGTGGTGGGCGCGGGGAGCGGGTTCCCGGAGGAGACCACCGTGACGGTGGGCTTGCTGATCTGGGTGAGGGACTGGTTGCCCGAGGACGTGCCGCCCGGGACGTACTCGGTGACCGTGCCCGAGACCGTCACCGCGTCGCCGACGGCGACGGTGGGGGTGGAGCCGGTGTAGACGAACAGGCCCTCGCTGGTGGCGGGGTCGGCGTCGGGCTGCGTGTCCTGGATCCAGAAGCCCTTGGAGCCGTACGTGCGGACGCCGGTGACGACGCCGGGGACGGCAGTGACCTGGCGGCCGGCGAGCGGGGATATGCGGGTGGAGCCCTGGATGTCGTGCACGCGTATCGCCTCGGCGACCGTTTCGCTGCCCGACGCGGACGCGGACGGGGATGCGGCGAGCAGGCCCGCGGCGAGCGCGGCGGCGACGACGGCCGAGACGGCGGCGGTTCTCGGCAGGGGAGAAGGACGCATGAAGAGGCTCCGATGGTGGTGGGAGGTGGGGGTGTGATCCGGGTAAGAGATCTACGCGCGTCAATGTCTTGTGCGCACGGGGCAGTTGTCAAGGGTTGGCGGGTGTACGGGGGTTGACCGGTACATGAACCACCGGACATGCACCCAAATGCGTCTACGCTGGGGGCCGCCTGGACCCTTCCGCGCCCCGAGGAGAGACCCCTGATGTCGTCAGACCGCCCCACCCTGCCGCCGGTGCGGCTGCCCTCGGACGCGGAGCTGGCGCGCGACGCGCTCGCCGCCCCGCTGCTGGCCCGGGCCGTCCGGCTCGCCCGCTGGGCGGGGCCCGGGACGCGTGTCGGCGCCGGTGGCGAACTCGTCGACGAGCTGCTGCCGGCCGCCGCCGAGGTGCTCGGGCTGCCCGCGGACGAGGACGGGGCGGCGTACGCAAGCGAGGCGTGGCGGGTTGCGGTCGACACCGGGCTGGTGGAGGTCGAGGACCCGGAGGAGGAGGGCGAGGGAACCGTCGCGGCGGGGGAGAACCTGCCGCTGATCACCGGCGGTTCGCCGCAGGACGTGCTGGCGCTGTGGCTGGACGGCCTGGAGACGGTGTTCGCGGACGCGACCGCGCCGCTGCTCGACGACCTCGCGGACGTCATCGGCGAGGACGGCCGGATCGACCTGGAGGCACTGGACTGGGACCCGGAGGGCGAGGCCGAGTTCCTCGACGGGGTCCTCGGCAACCTGTACCTGCTGACCGTCTCGGAGAGCGGGGCGGGCGAGCCGGGCCGGGCGCCGGGCCCGGTGCCGCTGCCCGCGCTCGCCGCGTCGATGATCCTTCCGGACGACATGGGGGAGCCGACCGACGACATCCTGGAGCAGGTGTCGGAGGCGATGATGCGGCTGGACGACCAGTTCCGGGTGCTGGAGCCGATCGGGCTCGTGGAGTACACGCCCGTCGACGAGGCGCTGATGGCGGAGGCGGGCGACGCCGAGCCGGTCGCGGCCGGCGACGACGAGGACGTGTCGCGGTACGGGATGGTGCGGCTCACGCCGCTGGGCCTGTACGGCATCCGGGCGCGCATGCTGGACGCCGGTGTGGCCGCGCCGGCGGTCGGCGACCTCGCGGACAAGGGTGCGGAGGTGCTGCTGGCGGGTGTCGCGCACTTCCCCGAGGGGGCCGCGCGGGCCGAGACGCGGGAGTGGCTGGCCCGGCGGGAGCCGGTGGCCGCGGCGCGCGAGCTGCTCGCCGCCGCGAAGGGCACGGACGCGGGCTCCCCGCTGCGGCGGCTCCACTGCCAGCAGGCGCTCACCCTGGCGGGCCCGGAGGCGGAGCCGGCGGTACGGGAGGTGCTGGACGACCCGGAGCTGGGCGGGCTCGCGCGGGTGTGGCTCGCGGAGCGGGGCGCGGCGGACGTGCCCGCGCCGCCGGAGTCGATGATCTTCTGGCTGGCCATCGACACGATCGCGGCGCAGCTGGACGCGCAGGGCGAACTGGAGGAGCTCCAGGACCTGGTGGAGGGCCTGACGGGCCAGCACAGCGGCTTCTTCGACACCGCCTGGCGCGTGGAGCACCCGGCAACGCCGGAGGTGCTGGAGGCGATGGGCCGCCTGCACCGCGACAAGCGGGTGGCGAAGGCGGCCCGGAAGGCCGCGTTCAAGGCACGGTCGCGCGGGGGCGCGTGAGGCGCATGAGCCGCTAGGGGTGTCTTGTCGATCAGGCCGGATCAGCGGGCGGCGTCTGGGGGTCCCCCCAGGCGAAGCTCTGGGGGAGCGCGTGCCAGGCGTCGCGAGCCCGGCAAGATCGGCAAGACACCCCCTAGGAGCGCGGGGGCTCGTGTTGTCGTGGGGGGCTCGCGCCCGTGCGGGCCCCGGGCCGGCGCGGCTCCGCGGCAGCCGAGTCGAGTCGTCGCACGGGTGGCGGTGACGGAGTACGTCGGGCAAGAACGCCAGGGGGAGCTGCGCCGCATGCCGGCGCTGCTGAGCACCCCGCGGCTTCACCGTCGACTTCGAGGGGCACGGCGACCGCACGCCCCTGCCCGAGAGTCTGGAGCTGACCGCGTACCGGGTGGTGCGGGAGGCCGTCACCAACGTGACCGAGCACGCCGGGCCCGGCACCCGCGCGATCGTGCGGTTCACCTGGAACGCGTCCCCCGCGCATCGACGTCCGAGCGCGTCGCGCTGTTCGGCGGCACGCTCGACGCGGGCCCCGCGGGCGGCGGCTTCCGGCTCTAGGTCGTCCTGCCGGTCGGCCACCAGCCCGCGGCGTACCGCCCGGCCTGACTCAGCCGCGCAGGTGCGAGGCGCCGTTGAGGTCCAGGATCGTGCCGGAGGACCACTCGGCCTCCGGCGAGGCCAGCCACCGCACCGCCGCCGCGATCTCCTCCGCCGTACCCACCCGGCCGAAGGGGCTCTGCGTCCGGATCGCCTCGCCCTCCGGGCCCGTCAGCCGGTCCGCGACGCGCTCGGTGGCGAAGAAGCCGGGTGCGACGGAGGCGACCGCGATGCCGTACGGCGCCAGGGAGACCGCCAGCGACTGGCCCAGGGCGTGGACGGCGGCCTTGGTCGCGCCGTAGGCGGGGTGGTCCGGTTCGCCGCGGAACGCGCCGCGGGAGCCGATGTTCACGATGCGGCCGCCCGTGCCCTGGTCGATCATGCGGCGCGCGGCGAGGTGGCTCAGGTTCGCCGTGGCGAGGAGGTTGACGGAGACGTGCTGCTGCCAGAGCGCCACCCACGTGTCGTACGGCGTCTCGGCGAGGGGGTGGCGGATGTTGACCGCCGCGTTGTTGACCAGGACGTCCAGGCCGCCGAGCGCGTCCGCCGCGGTGTCCGCGACGCGGGCCGCCTGCGCCGGGTCGGAGAGGTCGCCGGGGGCGAGGGCGTGGCCCGTGCCCGGGAGGGACTCCAGGGTGCGCCGCGCCTCCTCGCCTCGGGCGTTGTAGTGGACCGCGACCCGGTCGCCGTTGGCCGCGAAGGCCAGGGCGACGGCGCGGCCCAGGCCCCGCGAGGCGCCGCTGACCAGGACGCGGCGTCCGGTGGCGGGGAACGTCACGGGGGGAGCGGGGGCCGCGCCGTCTGCCGGGGGTGTCAGGGGCGTGGGTGTCACAGTGCCTGCGCCGCCGGCTTCACCATGCCGCGGACCGTGCGCGACTTCACGAACTCGCCCATCGCGGTCATGTCCCACTCGCCCGAGAACTGCTTGATGAGCTTCGCCATCATCACGCCGGTCTGCGGCTCGGCGGTGGTGAGGTCGAAGCGGACCAGCTCCTCGCCGGTGGCCGCGTCCATCAGCCGGCAGTAGGCCTTGGCGACCTCGGTGAACTTCTGCCCGGAGAAGGAGTTGACGGTGAAGACCAGGCCCGTCGCGTCGGCCGGCAGCCGGCCCAGGTCGACCGTGATCACCTCGTCGTCGCCGGCGCCCTCGCCGGTGAGGTTGTCGCCGGAGTGCTTGACGGCGCCGCCCAGGATGGACAGCTTGCCGAAGTAGCAGCTGTCCAGGTGGTTGCGCTGCGGGCCGTACGCGATGACGGAGGCGTCGAGGTCGATGTCCTTGCCGCGGTACGCGGGCTCCCAGCCGAGGCCCATCTTGACCTGGGAGAGCAGCGGGCGGCCGCCCTTGACGAGGGAGACGGTCTGGTTCTTCTGGAGGTTGACGCGGCCCTTGTCGAGGTTGATCTTCCCGGTGGAGGCGGGGGCGGCCGGCGGCGCGGCGGGTGCGGGAGGCGCGGCGGGGGCCGGCGCCGGGGTCACGGGCGCCGCAGCCACCGGCGCCGGGGCGGGCGTGGGGGCCGCTGCCGCGGCCGGCTCCTCCTCCACCGACACGCCGAAGTCGGTCGCGATTCCCGCCAGCCCGTTGGCGTACCCCTGGCCGACCGCGCGGGCCTTCCAGGCGCCGCCCCGGCGGTACACCTCCACCACGACCAGCGCCGTCTCGGCGCCCAGCCGCGGCGGTGTGAAGGTGGCGAGGACGGTGCCGCCGTCGGCGTCGCGGATGGTCGCGGTCGGCTCGATGCCCTGGAAGGTCTGCCCCGCCGCGTCCGGGCTGGCGGTGACGACGATCTTCTCGATGGCCGGCGGCACGGCGGCGGTGTCCACGATCACCGCGTCCGGGGCGGTGCCGCCGCCGGACCGGTAGGTGACACCGGGGCCGGAGGGCTGGTTGTAGAAGATGAAGTCGTCGTCGGAGCGCACCTTGCCTTCGGCGGTGAGCAGCAGGCCCGATACGTCGAGCCGCACGGGCGCGGAGACGTCCACCGCCACCCGGGTGACGGCGAGGGGGATGTTCGAGCCGGGGGTCATAGCTGTCATGCCAGACGTAACGACCGGGACCGCTTTGCCGTTCCCTTACCTGCGCTCTCTTCGGCCACTCCGGTTACGGGCCGGGGACCCCGGGGGCCCTGGCCGCCGTGGCCCGCGCGTCACGGCTCAGTGCGGCCACTGCGGCGGGTTGGTGGCGAAGTGGCCGCCCAGGACGCGGTGCTCCGGGTTGGCGTCGTCCAGCTCGCCGTGCTCGGCGACGAGCTTCGGGGCGTACTGCTCCGAGTCGTCCTCGGGCTCGTAGCCGAGCGCCCGCGCCGAGGACAGGTCCCACCACAGGCGGGTGTTGGCGGACGATCCGTACACCACGGTGTGGTGTACGTCCTCGGCGGTGAGGGCCGCGTGGAAGAGGCGGGCTCCGTCGCCCGGGCTCAGCCAGACGGACAGCATCCGTACGGAGGTGGGTTCCATGAAGCAGGAGCCGATCCGTACGGAGACGGTTTCGATGCCGTGCAGGTCCCAGTAGAGCTGGGCCAGGTCCTCGCCGAAGCACTTGGACAGGCCGTAGAGGGTGTCCGGGCGGTGCGGGGTGTCGACCGGGATCAGCGGGTCCGAGCCGTGCGGGCGCGGGGTGAAGCCGACGGCGTGGTTGCTGGAGGCGAAGACGATCCGCCGTACGCCCGCCTCGCGGGCCGCCTCGTAGAGGTTGTACGTGCCTTGGATGTTGGCGCGCAGGATCTTCTCGAAGGGGGCTTCCAGGGAGATGCCCGCGAGGTGGACGATCGCGTCCACGCCCCGGACCGCCTCGCGCAGGGCGTCCTGGTCGGCCAGGTCCGCGGTGATGGCGTCCGGCTCGCCGTCGATGGGCGTCACGTCGAGGAGCCGGAGGTCGTAGCCGTACGCGGGCAGCAGTCCCCGCATCAGGGTGCCGACGCCGCCGGCGGCGCCGGTGAGCAGGACGGTGCGGGGAGCGGGCATGGGCGGATCTCCTCGGTAGGGCCGACGGCTCGACTGCTCAATGTGTCTACTTGGCTCAACGACGTAGACGGCATTCACAAGCGTGGACACGCTAGAGAGCGGGCGCGAACAGCGTCAAGGGGGGACGAGTACCCGCTCAACTCCATGCCAGTGTCGCGGTTTTCCGCCACGCGGCGCCTTGACCGGCCCGAGACGGCTGCCCTAGCGTGGCGGCGTTCAGAAATATAAACATCGGTCAGAATCGTGCACGAGTGTGTGCGACGGCTGTTCAGGGAGCGCCCGTGACCTCTGCCCCGTCCCCCGGTCGAGCACCGCTCGCCGGCCGACTCGACGGTCTGCTGTTCTTCCCCGTCACCGCGTACGGGCCGGACGGCGCGCTCGACCTCGACGCGTTCCGCGCGCACGTGCGCGGCGGCATCGAGGCGGGCGCCGCCGCCGTCTTCGCCTGCTGCGGCACGGGGGAGTTCCACGCCCTCACGCCGGAGGAGTTCCGCGCCTGCGTCGCCGCCGCCGTCGAGGAGGCGGCCGGGCGGGTGCCCGTCGTCGCCGGCACCGGATACGGCACCGCGCTCGCCGTCCGGTACGCGCGCCTCGCCGAGGAGGCGGGCGCGGACGGGCTCCTCGCCATGCCGCCCTACCTCGTCGTGGCCGACCAGGCGGGCCTGCTGCGCCACTACACCGCGCTGGCCGGGGCGACCTCCCTCGACGTCATCGTCTACCAGCGCGACAACGCCGTCCTCACCCCGGCCACGGCCGTCGCGCTCGCCCGCGTCGACGGCGTCATCGGACTCAAGGACGGGTACGGCGACCTCGACCTGATGCAGCGCGTCGTCAGCGCCGTACGCGCCGAAGGGCTCGACCTGCTGTACTTCAACGGCCTGCCCACCGCCGAACTGACCGCCCCCGCCTACCGGGGCATCGGCGTCACGCTCTACTCCTCCGCCGTCTTCTGCTTCGCGCCCGACATCGCCCTCGCCTTCCACCGGGCGCTGCGGGACGGCGACGACGCGACCACCGACCGGCTCATCGACGGCTTCTACCGGCCGCTGGTCGAACTGCGCGCCCAGGGACGCGGTTACGCCGTCTCCCTCGTCAAGGCGGGGGTACGGCTCGGCGGCCTGGACGTCGGCGAGGTCCGCCCGCCGCTCAGCGAGCCCGCACCCGCCCATGTCGAGGAGCTCGCCCGGCTCGTCGAGCGCGGCCGCGCCCTGCTGGCCGCCGGCCCGGGAGACGAGCGGTGAGGGCCTCCGCCTTCCTCTACCCCTGGGACGTCATCGGCGACCCGGACGCCCCTGCCCGCATCGCCGACCTCGGCGTCCGGCAGGTCACGCTCGCCTCCGCGTACCACTCCACCCGCGCCCTGACCCCGCTCCACCCGCGCCACCGCGTCGTCACCGCCGCGTACGCCGCCGTCCTCTACCCGCCGGACCCCGGCCGCTGGGACCGCCACCCGCTGCGCCCGTACCCGGCCGGGGACTGGGCGCCCGGCGACGCGTACGGCGAGGCCGCCGAGGCCCTGGCGGACGCCGGGCTCGACGTGCACAGCTGGGTCGTCCTCGCGCACAGCTCCCGCCTCGGCGCCGAGCACCCGGACACCTCGGTGGTCAACGCGTACGGCGACCGCTACCCCTGGGCGCCGTGCATCGCCCGGCCCGACGTGCAGGCTTACCTCGTCGAGCTCGCCGCCGAAGCAGCGGTACGCCCCGGGGCGCGCGGCACCGAGCTGGAGTCGTGCGGCTGGTACGGCATGGCCCACCTGCACGCCCACGACAAGACCGGCGGCGTCGCCCTCGGGGACGCCGCGCAGTACCTGATGTCGCTGTGCTTCTGCGACACCTGCCGCGCCGGGTATGCCGGAGACGGCCTGGACCCGGACGAGCTCGGCGCCGCCGTGCGCCGCGCCCTGGAACCGGTGTGGGCCTCCGGCGGATCCGCCGGCGCCGGGTGGCCGGCCGTCGGGAAGCTGCTGGGCGCGGGGCTCGCCGACGCCACCCTCGCCTGGCGCACCCGCGCCGCCCGCACCCTCCAGGAGGCGTGCGTCGCGGCGGTCCGGGCGGCCGCGCCGCCGGGCTTCCGGGTCCTGCTGCACGCCGACCCCGCCCCGTACCGCACCGGCGCCAACGCGGGCGTGGACCCCGCGCACATCCTGTCCGTCGCGGACGGCGTCGTCCTGCCCTGCACGGGCGGCGGCGCGGAGTCGGTGCTCCCGCCGTTCGCCGGGTACGCGCGCGGGGACACCGTCCTGGCGGCGAACTTCACGGTGGTCTCCGGCATGGGCGGCTCCCCGGCCACGCTCGCCGCCGACGCCCGCCGCGCCCGCACCCTCGGCGCCACCGACCTGCGCCTCTACCACGCGGGGCTGGCCTCGGCCCCGGACCTCGCGGCGGTGAAGGAGGCGCTGCGGGCCCTGCGCTGACGCCCGGCGCTCAACGCCCGTGCGGACGCCCGCCGTTGCGGCCCGGCCGATCCGGCCGGGCCTTTTTCGTCCGAAGCGTTGACGTGACCCTGCCGCCGCCCTACCTTCAACCCGTCGTACTTCGTACGTCATATATGAGACGCGATACGCGAGATATGAGAGCAGCCGCCCGTATGGCCTTCGCCGCCCCCACCCCGATACCGTCCCGCACCCAGTACGTCCTGGAGGCGATCAAGCACGCGATCCTCACCGGGCGGTTCGCCCCCGGCAAAGCGCTGGTGGAGACCGAACTGGCCGCGCAGTACGGGGTGTCCAAGACGCCGGTGCGCGAGGCGCTGAAGACGCTCGCCGGGACCGGGCTGGTCGTCATGAGCCAGTACAAGGGCGCCACCGTCCGCACCGTCGACGCCGCGATGGCGCGCGAGGTCTACGACGTACGGCTCCTCCTGGAGCCCGAGGCGCTGCGGCGCACCATCGGGCGGGGGGCGTCCCTGGAGGTCGCCGGACAGGCGCTGGTCGACGCGGACAACGCCGCCGACCAGGCCGAACGGTCGCTCGCCAACCGGGAGTTCCACCGCGCCCTGTACACGCACTGCGGCAACCCGCTGCTGGCGCGGATGCTCGACGAGGTGCGCGACCAGGCCGCGCTCGTGTCGACCGTCGCCTGGAGCGCCGAGCCGTCCTGGCAGCGCGAGGCCGACGAGCACCGGCGGATCCTGAGCCTGGCGGTCGCCGGGGACGCCGAGGGCGCCGCGCGGGCGCTGCACCAGCACATCGCCTCGTTCGTCGAGCGGGCGTTCCCCAGCTCGTGAACTCTCCGCTCGTGAACTCTCCCGAGAAGACAGACAAGGACAGCCGCATGGACCACGCATCACCGAGGGCGGCGCTCGCGGACGTCGTCGCGATCCCCGTGACCCCCTTCGGCCCCGACGGCGGTGTCGACCGGGACGCGTACCGCGCCCTGCTGCGCAGGCTGCTCGACAGCGGCGTACGCACCCTCACCCCCAACGGCAACACCGGGGAGTTCTACGCCCTCACCCCCGACGAGCGGCGCCTGGTGACCGAGCTGACCGTGGCGGACGCGGGCGACCGCGCCGCCGTCCTCGTCGGCGTCGGGCACGACCTGCCCACCGCCGTCGCCGCCGCCCGGCACGCCCGCAGCGTCGGCGCCGGCATGGTGATGGTGCACCAGCCCGTCCACCCGTACGTCTCGCGCGACGGGTGGATCGACTACCACCGCGAGATCGCCGACGCCGTCCCCGAGCTCGGCGTCGTGCCGTACGTCCGCAACCCCCTGCTCGACGGCGCCGCCATCGCCCGCCTCGGCGAGCTGTGCCCGAACGTCATCGGCGTCAAGTACGCCGTCGCCGACGCCGCCCGCTTCGGCGCCGTCGCCCGCGACGCCGGGCTGGAGCGGTTCGTGTGGATCGCCGGCCTCGCCGAGCTGTACGCGCCCCCCTACTGGGCCATGGGCGCCACCGGCTTCACCTCCGGGCTCGTCAACGTCGCCCCGGCCGTCTCCCTCGCCATGCGCGACGCCCTGCGCGGCGGCGACTACGCGGCCGCCGCCGAGGTGTGGGAGCGGATCCGGCCCTTCGAGGAGCTGCGCGCCGCCGACCAGTCCGCCAACAACGTCACCGTCGTCAAGGAGGCCCTGGAGGTGCTCGGGCTGTGCCGCCGCGACGTGCGTCCGCCGAGCCGCCCGCTGCCCGAGGCGCGCCGCGCCGAGATCGCCGACATCGTCAAGGGCTGGGAGATATGAACCAGCTGGGAGACATGAACCGGCCGGCAGCCCCCAACCCCGGACAGCTCCGCAGCCACCAGTGGTACGGCACGGACGGGCTGCGCTCCTTCAGCCACCGCGCCCGCACCCGGCAGCTCGGCTACCTCCCCGAGGAGCACCTCGGCAAGCCGGTCATCGCGATCCTCAACACCTGGTCCGACATCAACCCCTGCCACGTCCACCTCCGCGACCGCGCCCAGGCCGTGAAGCGGGGCGTGTGGCAGGCCGGGGGCTTCCCGCTCGAATTCCCGGTCTCCACGCTCTCCGAGACCTTCCAGAAGCCCACCCCCATGCTCTACCGCAACCTCCTCGCCATGGAGACGGAGGAGCTGCTGCGCTCCTACCCGGTGGACGGGGCCGTGCTGATGGGCGGCTGCGACAAGTCGACGCCCGCGCTGCTCATGGGCGCCGCCTCCGCCGACCTGCCCGCCGTCTTCGTACCGGCCGGGCCGATGCTGCCGGGCCACTGGCGCGGCGAGGTCCTCGGCTCCGGCACGGACATGTGGAAGTACTGGGACGACAAGCGCGCCGGGCTCATCGGCGACTGCGAGATGGCCGAGCTGGAAAACGGCCTGGCCCGCTCGCCCGGCCATTGCATGACCATGGGCACCGCCTCCACCCTGACGGCCGCCGCCGAGGCCCTGGGCGTCACCATGCCGGGGGCCTCCTCGATCCCGGCCGTCGACTCCGGCCACGACCGGATGGCCGCAGCCGCCGGCATGCGGATCGTCGACCTCGTACGCCAGGACCTGAAGCTGTCGGCGATCCTGACCCGAGAGGCGTACGAGGACGCCGTGACGACCGTCCTCGGGCTCGGCGGCTCCACCAACGCCGTCATCCACCTGATCGCCATGGCGGGCCGCTCCGGGGTCCGGCTCACCCTCGACGACTTCGACCGGATCGCCCGCACGGTGCCCGTGCTGGCCAACCTCCGCCCCGGCGGGCGCCACCTCATGGAGGACTTCCACTTCGCCGGAGGCCTGCCCGGCTTCCTCTCCCGCATCACCGACCTGCTCCACCTGGACCGGCCCACCGTCGCCCACGACACCCTGCGCGCACAGCTCGACGGCGCGCTCGTCCACGACGACGACGTCATCCGCCCCCGCGGCAACCCGCTCGCGAGCGAGGGCGGCGTGGCCGTCCTGCGCGGCAACCTCTGCCCCGACGGAGCCGTCATCAAGCACATCGCCGCCGAGCCGCACCTGCTCAAGCACACCGGGCCCGCCGTCGTCTTCGAGGACTACCGCACCCTCCAGCGCACCATCAACGACCCGGCCCTCGGCATCACCGCCGACCACGTGCTGGTGCTGCGCAACGCCGGACCCAAGGGCGGCCCCGGCATGCCCGAGTACGGCATGCTTCCGATCCCGGACTACCTGCTCAAGCAGGGGGTGCGGGACATGGTGCGGATCTCCGACGCCCGGATGAGCGGCACCAGTTACGGCGCGTGCGTGCTGCACATCGCGCCCGAGTCGTACGTCGGCGGGCCGCTCGCCCTCGTGCGCACCGGCGACCTCATCACCCTCGACGTCGAGGCGCGCACCCTCCACCTGGACGTGGACGACGAGGAGCTGGCGCGCCGCAGGGCCGCCTGGACGCCGCCGCCGGTCCGGTACGAACGCGGCTACGGCGCGCTGTACAGCGAGCACATCACCCAGGCCGACACCGGCTGTGACTTCGCGTTCCTCGCCAGGAGCGGTGAGGTGCCGGACCCCTACGCGGGCTGAACCGCCTCCCCGGAGCCGTCCTTTCGGTGCCCGACCGCCCCTCCTCGCATGTCCGGGATACCGAACGGCATCCGGAAAGCGCTTCCCCATGTTCGATGAACGGAGACATGCCATGGCCCACGCCACGGCCGTACCACGCCGGTTGCCGTATCTGCTGATCGCGCCCGCCGCTCTGCTGATGCTCGGCTTCATCGCCTACCCGGTGCTCAGCGTCTTCTACTACAGCCTCCAGCACTACAACGTCACCAAGCCCTGGAAGAACGGCTTCGCCGGCCTCGACAACTTCACCCGGATCTTCACCGAGGACCCGCTCTTCTGGTCCACCCTCGGCTTCAGCGCCAAGTGGGTCGTCGTCCAGGTGGGCCTGCAGCTCGCCCTCGGGCTCGTCCTGGCGCTGCTGGTCAACCAGACCTTCGTCGGCCGCGCCTTCGCCCGCGCGCTGGTCTTCTCCCCGTGGGCCGTCTCCGGCGTCCTCACCACCACCATCTGGATGCTGCTCTACAACCCCTCCACCGGGCTGAGCCGCTACCTCGCGGACGCCGGCATCGGCGCGTACGGCACCTCCGTGCTCTCCGACACCGGCACCGTCTTCTGGGCGGCCGTCCTCGCCGAACTCTGGCGCGGCGTCCCCTTCTTCGCCATCCTCATCCTCGCCGACCTCCAGTCCATCCCGAGGGACCTGTACGAGGCGGCGTCGGTCGACGGCGCCGGACGGCTGCGGCAGTTCTTCCACATCACGCTGCCGCACCTGAAGGACGCGATCATCCTCTCCACGCTGCTGCGCGGCGTCTGGGAGTTCAACAACGTCGACCTGCTCTACACGCTCACCGGCGGCGGCCCGGCCGGAGTCACCACGACCCTGCCGCTGATGATCGCCAACACCGGTATCGAGGGCCACGACTTCGGTTACGCCTCCGCGCTGACCACCGTCGCGTTCGTGATCCTCCTCTTCTGCTCGATCCTCTATCTGCGCCTGAGCAAGTTCGGAGGCGACCGCTCATGACCGCCCAACTCGCCGAGAAGGGCACCCGCGCCCCCATGACCTCGCCCGACGGCCCGCCACCCCCGTCCCGGTCGCGCACCCCCAAGCGCGAGCGCGCCTTCGACGACGTACCGCGCTGGCAGATCTACCTCCCGCTCGGGCTGTACCTGCTGTTCACGCTCGTCCCGTTCTACTGGATGCTGCTGTTCGCGGTCCGGCCGGCGGGCTCCACCTCCCTCCTGCCGTGGCCCATGACCTTCGAGCACTTCGAGAAGGTGTGGACCGAGCGCAGCTTCGGGATCTTCTTCGAGAACAGCATGATCGTCGGCCTGGTGACGCTCGTGACGACCACGCTCGTGGCCCTCTCCGGCGGTTACGCGCTCGCCCGCTTCGACTTCCGCATCAAGAACGGCTTCATGCTGGCGCTGCTGTGCTCGCAGTTCATCCCGGGCGCGCTGATGCTGGTGCCGCTCTTCGAGATCTTCCGCAACCTCCAGATGATCAACTCGCTGGGCAGCGTCATCATCGCCGAGACCGTCTTCCAGCTGCCCCTGTCGATCATCCTCATCAGCGGCTTCATCAAGAACGTGCCGGTCTCCCTGGAGGAGGCCGCCTGGGTGGACGGCTGCTCACGCCTGCGGGCCTTCCTCGCCGTGGTCCTGCCACTGCTGCGGCCCGGGCTCATCGCGGTCGGCTCCTTCGCCTTCGTCCACAGCTGGAACCACTTCCTCTTCGCCCTGATGTTCCTCAGCGAACAGGACAAGCAGACGATCCCGGTCGGCCTCAACACCCTCATCGGCGCCGACAGCGTGGACCTGGGCGCGCTCGCGGCGGGCGGTGTCGTCGCGGCCGTACCCGTCGTCATCGTCTTCGCCTTCATCCAGAAGTGGCTGATCACCGGCTTCAGCGCCGGCGCGGTGAAGGGCTGACCACGGATGAGGAACCCCATCCCGGTGGTGCTGGCGGGCGCCCGCGGCCACGGCCGCTGGCACCTGCTCAACATCCACCGCCTCCAGCGGGCCGGGCTCGTACGCCTCGCGGGCGTCTGCGAGCTGCGCCCCCTCGACGCCGCCGAGCTCGACGGCCTCGGCTCCCCGCTCCAGCCCCCGCTCCAGTCCGACGACTTCGGCGCCCTGCTGGACGCGACGGGCGCAGGCGACGGCGGCATCGCCGTCATCTGCACCCCCATCGACACCCACACCGACCTCGCCCTCACCGCCGCCGCGCGCGGGACGCACATCCTGCTGGAGAAGCCGCCCGCCCCCTCCTTCGCGGAGTTCCGGCGGATGGCCGACGGGGTACGGGCCGCGGGCACCGTCTGCCAGATCGGCTTCCAGTCGCTCGGCTCGCACGCCCTGCCCGCCATCGCCTCGCTGGTCGCCGAGGGCGCCGTCGGCGACGTCACCGGCATCGGCGCCGCCGGGGCCTGGGCGCGCGACGAGGCGTACTTCCGCCGCTCCCCGTGGGCCGGCAAGCGGCGCCTCGACGACGGCACGGACGTCGTCGACGGTGTGCTCACCAACCCCCTCGCCCACGCCGTCGCCACCGCCCTCGCCCTCGACGGCAGCCCGCACGCCGAGGACGTCGCCGCCATCGAGCTGGAGCTCGCCCGCGCCAACGCCATCGAGGCCGACGACACCTCCTGCGTACGCCTCACCACGGCACGCGGTACCCGCGTCACCGTGGCCGTCACGCTCTGCGCCGAGGAGCCCGGCGAGCCGTACGTCGTCGTCCACGGCACCCGCGGACGCGTCACCCTCTGGTACAAGCAGGACCGCGTGCTCGTGCAGCGCGCCGGACACGGACCGGCCGAGACCCTCCACGGCCGCACCGACCTGCTGGAGAACCTCGTCGGCCATCTGACCGCCGGCGAGGAGCTGCTGGTCCCGCCCCACCGCACGGGCGCCTTCATGCGGCTCGTCGAAGCCGTCCGCACCGCCCCCGAACCCCGGCAGCTCCCCGCCGGGGCCTGGTACGCCGCACCCGGCGAAAGCGCCCCGCGCCGGGTGGTGAAGGGCATCGACGCGCTCGTCCGGGCCAGCGCCGACACCCTCTCCCTCTTCTCCGAGCTGGAGGCGAATCCCCGATGACTTCCCCGAGCCATTCCCCCATGTCGTCCCCGACGACGGCCAAGGACCTCGTCCTGCGCTGCGCGGGACGGCCCGTCGGCCGCTACCTCTACCAGCCGGCCGCCCTGGCCCCCGACCTCGCGCCCCGCCCGTACCTCCATCCCGTCACCACCCTCAAGGGCACCCCCGTCACCGAGGAGCTCCCCGACGACCACCTCCACCACCTGGGCGTCTCCGTCGCCGTCCCCGACGTCGCCGGCCGCAACTTCTGGGGCGGGCGCACCTTCGTACGCGGCCGGGGACCGACGGACCTCGACAACCACGGCGAACAGCGCCACGAGGACTGGAAGCTGTGCGACCCGGACGGCTTCATGGAGGACCTGGTCTGGCGCGCCGACGGCCGCGAGTTGCTGCGCGAGCGCCGTACCGTCGCCGCCACCGCACTCACCCCCACCGCCTGGGCGCTGGACTTCACCTACTCCCTCACCAACCCCGGCCCCGACGACCTCTCCATCGGATCGCCCGCCACCAACGGCCGCCCCGGCGCCGGTTACGGCGGCTTCTTCTGGCGCGCCCCCAAGGGCCCGGCGGCGCCGGGCGTCTTCACCGCCGACGCGGAGGGCGAGTCAGCCGTGCACGGGCGCACCGCCGACTGGCTGGCCCTGGCGGGCCCCGACTGGACGCTCGTCTTCGCCGGAGCCACCGACGCCACCCGCCGCGACCCCTGGTTCGTCCGCACCGAGGAGTACCCCGGCGTCGGCTCCGCGCTCGCCTGGGACACCCGGCTGCCCCTGCCGGCCGGCGCCACGGTCGTCCGCCGCGTGGTGACCGTCGTCGCCGACGGCCCGCTGGAGCGCGACGGGGCCGCCGCCCTCGTACGGAAGGCCCTGTCGTGACCCCACCCGTATGGACGGCGGACCTCGGCGACGGAACCTACCGCAACCCGGTCCTCAACGCCGACTGGTCCGACCCCGACGTCATCGCCGTCGGCGAGGACTTCTACCTCACCGCCTCCAGCTTCGGCCGCGCCCCCGGGCTGCCCCTCCTCCACTCCCGCGACCTCGTCAACTGGTCGCTCCTCGGGCACGCCCTGGACCGGCTGGAGCCGGCCGCCGACTTCGCCGCGCCGCGCCACGACCGCGGGGTGTGGGCGCCGTCCCTGCGCCACGCCGACGGGCGCTTCTGGATCTTCTGGGGCGACCCGGACCACGGGATCTACCAGATCAACGCCGAGCACATCCGGGGCCCGTGGAGCGAGCCGTACCTCCTCAAGGCGGGCAAGGGCCTTATCGACGCCTGCCCCTTGTGGGACGAGGAGACCGGCGAGGCGTACCTCGTCCACGCCTGGGCCAAGTCCCGCTCCGGCGTGAAGAACCGGCTCACCGGCCACCGCATGAGCCGCGACGGCCGCGCCCTCCTCGACGACGGCAAGGTCATCGTCGACGGCGACCGCATCCCCGGCTGGTTCACGCTGGAGGGCCCCAAGCTGTACCGGCACGACGGCTGGTTCTGGATCCTCGCCCCGGCCGGGGGAGTGGAGACCGGCTGGCAGGGCGCCTTCCGCTCGCGCGACTTCTTCGGCCCGTACGAGGAGAAGGTCGTGCTCGCCCAGGGCGCCACCGACGTCAACGGGCCCCACCAGGGCGGCTGGGTGCGCAGCGCGGCGGGCGAGGACTGGTTCCTGCACTTCCAGGCGCGCGGAGCGTACGGCAGGGTCGTCCACCTCCAGCCGATGGCGTGGGACGCGGACGACGGCTGGCCGGTGATCGGCGACGCGGGCGAGCCCGTACGCGTCCACCGCAAGCCCGCAGGACCGCCCCAGCCCGTCGAGGCCCCGGCGACCGACGACGCCTTCCCCGGCGGGCGGTACGGGCGCCAGTGGCAGTGGACCGCGAACCCCGAGCCCGGCTGGACCGCCGCCCACGGCGGTGACGGGCTGCGCCTCGCCTGCGTCCGGACCGAGCACGCCCACGACCTGCGCCTCCTGCCGAACGTCCTCACGCAGCGGCTGCCCGCCGAGACGTTCACCGCCGAGGTGGCCCTGACCCTGGAGTCCGCCGAACCGGGGGCCCGCGCGGGTCTCGCCGTCCTGGGCGACGCCTTCTCGTGGATCGGGCTGGAGCGGGGCGGCCAGGGCGAGCTGCGGCTGGTCCACCGGTTCGCCGAGCCGGTCGCCGAGCGGGAACGGGACGCGGCGCACGCGCGCGTGGTGCCGGTTGCCGGAGGCGGGCGGGTAAGGCTGCGCGTCGAGGTGTCGCCGGGCGCGCGCTGCCGGTTCTCGTACGACACCGGCATCGGGGAGGGCCGGCGGCCCTCCGGCCAGGTCTTCGCCGCCACGCCCTGGCGCTGGGTGGGAGCCCTGCTCGGCCTGTTCGCGGTGGCGCCCCCGGGACAGGGCAGCGCCGGGACGGCCACGTTCACCGAGTTCCACGTCAGCTGACCTTTCCTGCACGTCGATGGGAGCCGCCATGCCGTACCGATGCAGCAAGCGCTTGCCGGGCAGGGCCCTGGCCGCGGTCACCGCCCTCGCGGCCGCACTCGGCCTGGGCGCGATCGTCCCGGCCGAGGCCGCGCCCGCCCCCGCCCCCGTACAGCAGCACGCCAACCGGCACTGGGCCGACGAACCCCACGGATTCGCCTCCCTCGCCGGCGGCACCACCGGCGGCAAGGGCGGCAAGGTCGTCACCGTACGCACCCAGGCCGACCTGGCGAAGTACGCGGGCGCCGCCGAGCCGTACGTCATCCGCGTCGCGGGCGCGATCGACGTCGAGCCGTTCGGATCGTCCATCACCGTCGCCTCCGACAAGACCATCGTCGGCGTCGGCACGAGCGGCGAGATCGTCCACGGCGAGCTCCAGCTCAAGCCGGGCACGCACAACGTCATCATCCGCAACCTCACCATCCGCGACTCGTACGTGGAGGGCGACTGGGACGGCAAGACCAGCGACTTCGACGCCATCCAGATGGACTCCGTCCACCACGTCTGGATCGACCACAACCGCTTCACGCACATGGGCGACGGGCTGCTGGACGTCCGCAAGGACAGCCAGTACGTCACCGTCTCGTACAACCGCTTCGACACCCACAACAAGGCGTTCGGCATCGGCTGGACGGAGAACGTCACCACCCAGATCACCATCGACCACAACTGGTTCAGCGGCACCAAGCAGCGCAACCCGTCCGCCGACAACTGCGCCTACGCCCACCTCTACAACAACTACCTCTCCACGCAGGTCGACGACGGCGACCCCGTCTGGTCGTACGGCACCTACGCCCGCGGCCGGACCCGGATGGTCATCGAGAACAGCTTCTACGAGGACGTCCAGCACCCCTACCAGGCCGACGCCACCGCGGAGTTGGTCGAGCGCGGCTCGATCCTGCGCGACACGACCGGCCGCCGGGACGAGTGGGGGACCGCCTTCGACCCGCGCGCCTTCTACGCCTACCGGCTCGACCCGGCCGCCGCCGTGCCCGCCCTGGTGAAGCGTTTCTCCGGCCCGCAGAAGACCATCGGCGTCGACACCGTGCTCGACGTGCCGGCCGCGTACCCCACCGTCCAGGCGGCCGTGGACGCCGTGCCGGCCGGCAACGACGGGCTCGTGACGGTGCGGATCGCGCCGGGGACGTACCGCGAGAAGGTCCGCGTCCCCGCCGACAAGCCGAGGATCGCCCTGGCCGGGACGGGCCGGGACCGGGCGGACACGGTGATCGTGTACGACACGCCGAACGCGTACGGGGGATCCAGCGCCAGCGCCACCGTGCTGATCGCCGCCTCCGACGTCTCGGCCCGCAACCTCACCTTCGTCAACGACTTCGACGAGGCGGCGGTCGAGCTGGGCGCCGAGCAGGCGCTGGCGATGAAGACCACCGGCGACCGGATCGTCTTCGAGAACACCGCCTTCAAGGGCAACCAGGACACCCTGATGACCGACAGCCCCCGGCTGGACGCCATCAGCCGGGTCTACATCCGGGACTCGTACATCGAGGGCGACGTCGACTTCGTCTACGGACGGGCGACGACGGTCATCGAGGGGTCGCTGATCCGGGCGCTGAGCCGCGGCTCCACCACGAACAACGGGTACGTCACCGCCGCCAGCACCTGGAAGGACAACCCGTACGGCTTCCTCATCACCCGCTCCCGCGTCGTCAGCGACGCCCCGGCCGGCTCCTTCCACCTCGGCCGGCCCTGGCACCCGGGCGGCAACCCGGACGCGATCGGTCAGGTCCTCTTCCGGGAGACGGAGCTGCCCGCCGCGATCAAGGCGTCGCCGTGGACCGACATGGGCGGCTTCTCGTGGAAGGACGCCCGCTTCAGCGAGTACCGCACGTACGGCCCGGGCGCCGCCGTCACCGCCGACCGCCCGCAGATGTCCGACGCCGACGCGGCCCGCCACGAGGTCGCCGACTACCTCGCGGGCCGGGACGGCTGGGCCCCGCAGGACTCCCCGCGACTCCCGTGACACCCGCGACTCCCGTGACACCCGTGATTCCCGTGACTCCCGCACGCACCGAGAGAGAAGAGCCGACCATGACCAAGCCACACCACAGCACCGGACACAGCACCAGACGTACGGCGGTCGCCGCCGTGTCCCTGACCGCGGTGCTCGCCCTCACCGCCACCGCGTGCGGTGACGACGGCACCGGCGGCAGCGGCGGCGAGGGCTCCGGCACGGGCACGATCACCTTCTGGGACAACAACGGCGGCGTCCGCACCGCCGTCTGGCAGGAGATCATCAAGGACTTCGAGGCGAAGAACCCGGACATCAAGGTCAAGTACGTGCCCGTCCCGAGCGAAGACGTGCAGTCCAAGTACGACACCGCCATCGCGGGCGGCGGCCTTCCGGACGTCGGCGGCGTCGGCGCGGCCTACCTCGCCAACATGGTCGCCCAGAACGCCCTGGACCCGGTCGGCGACCGCATCGAGGACTCCTCCCTCAAGGGCAAGCTGGTCGAGACGATGGTCGACTCGGTCAAGTCGGCCGGCGGGCGCGGCGACGAGCTGTACTCCGTGCCCACCTCCGCCAGCAACGGCACCCTCTACTACCGCACCGACCTGTTCAAGGCGGCGGGTCTGGAGCCGCCGACGACCTGGGACCGGTTCTACGCGGCGGCCGAGAAGCTCACCGACGCCAAGAGCAACAAGTTCGGCTACACGATCCGGGGCGGTTCCGGGTCCATCGCACAGGCGCTGGACGCCATGTACGGGCAGTCGGGGATCACCTCCTTCTGGGAGGGCGACAAGACCACCGTCAACGACCCGAAGAACGTGGCGGCCCTGGAGAAGTACGTCGGCCTGTACAAGAAGACGACGCCCGCGGCGGATGTCAACAACGACTTCAAGAAGATGGTCGCGCAGTTCGACACCGGCACCATCGGCATGCTCAGCCACAACCTCGGCTCCTACACCGACCACGTGAAGGCGCTCGGGAAGGACAAGTTCGCCGGCATCCCGAACCCGGTCGGCCCGGACGGCAAGCGCGTCCAGGTCTCCAACCCGGTGGACGGCCTCGGCCTCTTCAGGACCAGCAAGAACAAGGCCGCGGCGTGGAAGTTCATCGAGTTCGCCGTCTCGCACGAGTCCAACAGCAAGTGGAACGCCTCCGCGGGCGCCATCCCGGCCAACAAGGACGCCCAGGCCGACGCGTGGCTGCGGGACGCCGAGGCGACGAAGCTCGGCGCGCAGGCGCTCACCGACGGATCCACGAAGATCGTGGAGCTGCCGTACTACCTCCCCGACTGGAACAAGATCAGCAAGGCCGACAACGAGCCGAACTTCCAGAAGGTGCTGCTCGGCCAGATGACCGCGAAGCAGTTCCTGGACACGCTCGCGAAGCAGCTCGACACGGCGCGCGCCGAGTGGAACGAGCAGAACAAGAGCTGAGCCGGTTCCCCGTCCGGCCCCCGAACCGGCCGGTGGCGGTGACCACGTCGCGCCCCCCGCCACCGGCCGCTCCACCCCTCTCCGCACCGCCGTACGAGAGTGAGCACGCACCCATGTCCCTGAGCCGCAGACAGACCGTGCAGACCGTGGCGGCGCTCGCCGCCTCCCTGCCGCTGGTGCCCGCCGCCGCGGGGGAGGCCCGGGCCCACACCCCGGCCCGCCTCCGGCCGCGCACCCTCCACATCGCCGGAGACTCCACCGCCGCGCAGAAGTACGCGGACGCCGCGCCCGAGACGGGGTGGGGCATGGCGCTCCCCTTCTTCCTCACGCCGGGCCTCGCCGTCGCCAACCACGCGGTCAACGGCCGCAGTTCGAAGAGCTTCATCGACGAGGGGCGCCTCGCCGCGGTCCTTGAGGTGCTGCGCCCCGGCGATGACCTGCTGATCCAGTTCGGCCACAACGACCAGAAGTCGGCCGACCCCACCCGCTACACCGAGCCGTGGACCACCTACCAGGACCATCTGCGCCAGTACGTGACCGGGGCCAGGGCGCGCGGGGCGAGGCCGGTGCTGCTGACCTCCGTCGAGCGGCGGAAGTTCGACGCGTCCGGCAGCCCCGTGCCGACGCACGGCGCCTACCCGGCGGCCATGCGGGCGCTGGCGGCCGAGGAGGGCGTCGCCCTCGTCGACGTACAGGAGTCGAGTCTCGCCGAGTGGCGCAGGCTCGGCCCCGAGCCCTCCAAGGAGTACTTCCTGTGGCTCGCGCCGGGCGAGTCCCCGAACTTCCCGGACGGCGAGCAGGACAACACCCACTTCCGGCCGCGCGGCGCCATCGAGGTGGCGCGGCTGGTGGCGGCGGGCCTGCTGGCGGCCGGAGTGCTGGAGCCGCGCCACGTACGGCGGCTGGAGGACCCCGTACCCGCCGAGTGGATCGGCTGGCCCGAGCCCGCAACCTCCCCACAGACATGACAGGAGCCGCAATGCGTCCCTACAGATCCGCGCCGGCGCTCGCCGGATGCGCCGCCCTGGTGCTCGCCCTGACGGGTACGGGCACGGCACCCGCCGCGGCCGCCGCCGCGCCCGCGCCGCGCGACCTCGCCCGGCAGACCCTCCCGGCCCGTGACGGCTGGGCCGCCGAGGGCCCGGGCACCACGGGCGGGGCCGCCGCCGCGCCCGAGCATGTGTACACCGTCACCACCTGGGCCCGGTTCAAGGCCGCGCTCGCCGCCGACACCGGCGGCGCGCCCAGGATCATCCGGGTGGTGGGCACCCTCAACGCCACCGAGGGCGGCTGCGCGTCCTTCGAGGCCGACGGGTACGACTTCGACCGGTACCTCGCCGACTACGACCCGGCGGTGTGGGGCCGCGACACCCCCGTCAGCGGCCCCCAGGAGGAGCTGCGCGCCGCCTCCGCCAAGAAGCAGGCCGCCTCCATCAAGGCCGCCGTCCCCGCCCGCACCACCATCGTGGGCGTCGGCGACGACGCCGGCATCACCGGTGGAAGCCTCCAGATCCAGCACGTCGACAACGTCATCGTCCGCAACCTGACGCTGGAGAGCCCCCTCGACTGCTTCCCCCAGTGGGACCCGACGGACGGTGCCACGGGCGCCTGGAACTCCGAGTACGACGCGATGGTGGTGTACGGCTCCACCCATGTGTGGATCGACCACAACACCTTCACCGACGGCCGGTACCCCGACAGCTCGCTGCCCCATTACTACGGCGAGGTGTACCAGCAGCACGACGGCGAACTGGACATCGTGCGGGGCGCCAACCACATCACCGCCTCCTGGAATGTGTTCGCCGACCACGACAAGACCCTGATGATCGGCAACAGCGACAGTGCGGCCGCCACCGACGCGGGCAAGCTCAAGGTGACGCTCCACCACAATCTCTTCTCCGGCGTCATCGAGCGGGCCCCGCGCGTCCGCTTCGGCCAGGTCGACGCGTACAACAACCACCACGTGGTGAAGAAGGGTCAGCCCTACGCGTACACCTTCGGCATCGGCCAGGAGTCGCGCCTGTACGCCGAGAAGAACTCCTTCAGCCTCCCGGCCGGGGTGAGCGCCGCGCGCATCCTGAAGAAGTGGAAGGACGCCCCGGTGACGGCCCTCGGCAACTACGTCAACGGCCGTCCGGTCGACCTCATCGCCGTGCACAACGCGGAGATACCGGCCGAGACGCTCCGCTCCGGCGCGGGCTGGACCCCGGCTCTGCGGACGAGGGTCGACGACCCCCGTGCCCTGCCGGGACTCGTCACGGCGCGGGCGGGCGCGGGCAGGCTCCGCTGACCCGGTCCGTCCCCGGGCGCTCCCACGCCTCGATGAGCCGGCGGCACCGCCGCGCGCGGTCCGCCGGCTCACCGTCGAGAGCCGAGAGCTCGGCGAGGTAGAGGAGTAGGTCGGCCACGGTGTCGTGGTCCGGGGTGCCGGAGAGGAACACCTCGGTGGCCTCGGCGATGTCGCTGTCGGGTTCGAGGAGCAGCGCGCGGAACAGCGCGAAATGCGTTGCGGCGTTCTCTTCCAGCGTCCGCCTCGGAGAGGTGAGCAATTCGGTCCACTGCTCGGCGCATGCCGTGATCCCGGACTCCACCGTGTCCAGCATGATCTTCTCGAACCGAGCGCCGGGATCATCGGGCAGGGCCGCGCAGGCGCGCTCGAGGTCGTCACGGGCCCCGGCGTGGTCACCGGCTTGCCGACGGGCGACGCCTCGTAGACCAAAGGCCCAGGCGTCGGTGAGGCCGAGGTCGAGTGCGGCGGTGAGGTCGGCGATGGCCTGCTCGTGGTGGCCGGCCTGGCGGTGGGCTTCCGCGCGGTGGGCGAGGAGCAAGGCGTTGGTGGGCTCGCGTTCGAGTGCGGCGGTGAGGTCGGCGATGGCCCGGTCGTAGTGGCCGGTCATGCGGTGCATTTCGCCACGCCGGGCGACGGCCCCGGGCAGGGCCGGGTCCAGGTCGAGCGCGGCGGTGAGGTCGGCGATGGCCTGGTCGTGGCGGCCGGTCTCGCCGTAGGCATGTCCACGAGCGGCGAGGGCCCAGGCGTAGGACGGCTCGAGGTCGATCACGGCGGTGAAGTCGGTGATGGCCTGCTCGTGGCGGCCGGCTTCGCCGTGGGCGCTGCCACGTTCGGCGAGGGCCCAGGTGTCGGTGGGGTCGAGGT
This sequence comes from Streptomyces sp. NPDC003036, assembly GCF_040611175.1. Taxonomy (NCBI): domain Bacteria; kingdom Bacillati; phylum Actinomycetota; class Actinomycetes; order Kitasatosporales; family Streptomycetaceae; genus Streptomyces; species Streptomyces sp. NPDC003036. Next base: position 87,260 of record NZ_JBEXNO010000019.1, read on the forward strand.
CGAGTGCGGCGGTGAGGTCGGTGACGGCTTGGTCGTGATGGCCGGCCATGCGGTGGGCCTGGGCACGGGCGGCAAGGGCCCAGCCGAGGGTGGGGTCCAGGTCGAGTGCGGCGGTGAGGTCGGCGATGGCCCGATCGTGGTGGTCGGTGTGGATGAGAGCCTGCCCACGGGAGCCGAGGACCCAGGCGTTGTCGGGCTTGACGTCGAGTACGGCGGTGAGGTCGGCGATGGCCTTGTCGTGGCGGCCTGCCTGGCGGTGCGCTTCTCCGCGTTGGGCGAGGGCCCACGTGTCGGTGGGGTCGAGTTCGAGTGCGGCGGTGAAGTCGGTGACGGCCTCGTCGTAGCGGCCGTTCTGCCGGTGGGTCTCTCCGCGCTGGGCGAGGCCCCACGCGTACGCCGGGTCGCGTTCGAGTGCGGCGGTGAAGTCGGCGATGGCCTGGTCAGGGCGGCCGGCCTGGCGGTGAGTCTGCCCGCGCGAGCCGAGGGCCCAGACGTCGGTGGGGTCCAGGTCGAGTGCGGCGGTGAGGTCGGCGATGGCCCGGTCGTAGTGACCGTTCTGCCGGTGTGCCTCTCCACGGCGGGAGAGGACCCAGCCGCTGTCCGGCACCAGGTCGAGTACGGCCGTGAAGTCGGCGATGGCCCGGTCGTAGCGGCCGGCTTGGCGGTGGGCCTCTCCCCGGGCACTGAGGCACCAGGCGTCGGTGGGCTCGATGTCGAGCGCGGCGGTGAGGTCGGTGACCGCTTGGTCGTAGCGGCCGGTCAGGCGGTGGGACTCTCCGCGTTGGGCGAGGGCCCACCCATCGGTGGGGTCGATGTCGAGCGCGGCGGTGAAGTCGGCGATGGCCTTGTCGTGACGGCCTGCCTGGCGGTGGGCCTCTCCACGGGTCGTCAGACACCAGGCGTAGGTGGGGTCGAGGTCGATCGCGGCGGTGAAGTCGGTGACGGCGTCGTCATAGCGGCCGGCCAAGCGGTGGGTTTCACCCCGGGCGACGAGAGCCCAGGCGAGGGCGGGGTCGAGGGTGAGCGCTGCGGTGAGATCGGTGATGGCCTCGTCATAGCGCCCATCCGCGCAGTAGGTCTCCCCGCGTTGGGCGAGGACCAGGGCGTCGTCGGGGGTGAGGGCGAGAGCGGCCGTCTGGTCGGCGATGGCCTGGGCGAGGTGGTTGAGCCAGCGATGGGCTTCCCCCCGGTAGGCCCATGCGCGGACATTGCGCGGGTCGGCGGCGACAGCACGGTCGAGTTCGGCGATGGCCTCCTCATTGCGGTTGACGCGGTAGAGGTGCCTGCCCCGGTACGTGTGGCACCAGGCCCGCGTGGCGGTGCTCAGCCGGCCGTGGCCCAGCAGCGCGGTGAGGCAGGCCTCGGCGGGGTCGGCGCCGGCGACGGCGCTCTGCAGACGGTCGGCCCAGGACAGCAGCGCGGGATCGGCCGTGTCGCGGGCCGCCTGTTCGAGGATGTCGGTCCACTGCCGCAGGGCCGCCGTGTCCTGCCCCGCGGCGTGGGCGGCCTGCTCCAGCGCCGGTTCCAACTCGGCGGCGGGCTGGGCGCACAGCCGGTGGTACGTCTCGTCCAGGCGGTGCCGGAGCCAGCGGGGATCGTCCCAGCGCCGCCCCTCGGGAAGGCCGTGTTCGGCGGCGGCGCGCCAGGCGGCGTGCGTGTCGGCGAGATGGAGATGTGCCGAGGTCCAGCGCTGGGGGGAGTGGGTGCGCTGCTGGCGCACCATGCTCGCGCGCACCACCGCGTGGTACTGCTTGAAGCCGCCGTAGCCGCTGACGAACGGCTGCCCGCACAGCCACCCCCACAGCCCTCGCGCCTCCTCTGGCGCCGCCGCGGCGAACACGTCCTCGTTGAGGTGCGGCACCAGCGCGCACGCCAGCACCGTCTCGCGCTGCCGCGGGTCCGTGATCCACTGCACGAAACGCTCGACGGCCGCGTCCACCACGTCCCCGCCCGCGTCCACCTCCTCGGCGGCGCCGGGCCGGGCATGCGCCAGGAGGTCCACGAGCAGCGGCAGCCCCATCGACAGCTGCAGCACCGCCTCCACGACCTCCGGCGTCGTCACGTCCCGCGCGGCCAGCAGCGCCCGCGTCTCCGCCTCGGTGAACACCTCCAGCGGCACGTCCGCCACCACCGCCCGCAGCGAAGCCCAGTCCCGTTCCGCGAGCTCGTCGCGCCCGGCCAGCACCAGCATCACATTGGCCGGCACCGGCCCGAACGCGCCGTCCAGCAGGTCCCGCAGCCAGCCGTCCAGATAGCGGCCGGTCTGCTCCCAGGTGTCGAAGAACAGCACCACCCACGGGTACCGGTCGCACAGCTTGCCGAGCTCGGTGACGAACGCCCGGCTCACCCCGCTCGCGTCACCCCCGCGCCCCCGGCGCCCGCGCGCCCGCGCACCGGTACGCAACCGGTCCAGCCCCTGCGCCGCGGCGTCCGGGTTCGCCATCGCCGTCACCATGCCGACGCCCGGTATCAGCGACGCCGCCCCCAGCGCGGCCTGCGACACCACCCGGCTCGACATCGACGGCTCGACGCCCGCCGGGCCCATGCCCTCCATCGGCACCGGCTCGGCGGCCGCCTCCTGCTCCTTGCGGTACTGCTCGGCCGCCCGGTCGAACTCCTTGAGCGGACCGGCCTGCTCGGCCAACTGGCGCGCCAGCTCCGCCAGCGCCTGCTGTACGCCGTGGACATCGCTCTCGTCCACCACCGCCGTCACGGCGCCCGCGCCCCGCGCCGTCTCCTGCCACTGCCGCAGCAGCGTGGACTTGCCGACCCCGCCGACCCCGCGCACATGAAACAGGAACTCCGCCGGATCCGCCTCGCCCTCCGGGTCCTTGCCCAGGTTCTCCGCGAACATGGACAGCTGCTCCCGCCGCCCCACGAACCGCGCCCGCGCCCGCTGCCGGATCAGCTCCCCCCGCGACCTGCCGCCCCGATTCCTCGCCCCGGACATCGCCCACCCCCTCGTACCGGATCCGGCACAACTCCCTCCGTAGTATCGCCAGTCGTATCCGATTCCGTCCGGGATGTTGACACTTCCCGTACCTCCTGGCTTCATGAACATCGCGTAATTGGGAGCGCTCCCACAACTGAACGTGCTTCTCGTCTCGACAAAACGACAGAAGGGCACACAGTGGGACAGTCACCAACAAGAAACCGCCGCCCCCGCGGGCCGCTCCGACGTGTCCGGGCGCTCGTCGCCGCGGTGATGACCGTCGGGCTGCTGGGTGCGGCCGGGCCCGACGTGTGGGCCGCGGACACGGCCGCCGACAGGCCCGCGGTGCAGTCAGCCGAGCCGGGGGCCGCCGCCGACGCCGCCCCGGGCGACGACTGGCTGCACACTCAGGGCAACAAGATCGTCGACGCGAACGGCGACGAGGTCTGGCTCACCGGCGCCAACTGGTTCGGCTTCAACGCCGGCGAGCGCGTCTTCCACGGGCTCTGGTCCGGCAACATCACCGAGATCACCAAGTCCATGGCCGACCGGGGCATCAACATCGTCCGCGTGCCCATCTCCACCCAGCTCCTCCTGGAGTGGAAGAACGGCCGGGCGGCGGTCCCCAGCGGCGTCAACGCCTACGCCAACCCCGAGATCGCCGGCAAGACCTCCCTGGAGGTCTTCGACACCTGGCTGGCCCTCTGCAAGCGGTACGGCATCAAGGTCATGCTCGACGTGCACAGCGCCGAGGCCGACAACTCCGGGCACGTCCACCCGGTGTGGTGGAAGGGCACCATCACCTCCGAGGACTTCTACACCGCCTGGGAGTGGGTGACCGCGCGCTACAAGAACGACGACACGCTCGTCGCCATGGACGTCAAGAACGAGCCCCACGGCACCGCGAGCACGAGCCCGCGCGCCAAGTGGGACGGCTCGACGGACCAGGACAACTTCAAGTACGTCTGCGAGACCGCCGGCAAGCGCATGCTCGCCATCAACCCGAACCTGCTCGTGCTCTGCGAGGGCATCGAGATCTACCCCAAGGCGGGCGTGAGCTGGACCTCCACCACCCCGACCGACTACCACTCCACCTGGTGGGGCGGGAACCTGCGCGGTGTCCGTGACCACCCCGTCGACCTGGGCGCCCACAACGACCAGCTCGTCTACTCCCCACACGACTACGGACCGCTGGTCCACCTCCAGCCCTGGTTCACCGGCGACTGGAACCGCACCACCCTCGAACGCGACGTCTGGGACCCCAACTGGCTCTACCTCCACAAGGAGAACAAGGCCCCGCTGCTCATCGGCGAATGGGGCGGCTTCCTCGACGGCGGCCCAAACCAGAAGTGGATGACCGCGCTCCGCGACCTCATCGTCGAGCACCGCATCCACCAGACCTTCTGGTGCCTCAACCCCAACTCCGGTGACACCGGCGGCCTGCTCCTCGGCGACTGGAAGACCTGGGACGAGGAGAAGTACGCCCTCCTCAAGCCCGCCCTGTGGCAGCACGGCGGCAAGTTCGTCAGCCTCGACCACGAGGTCCCGCTCGGCGGCTCCGGCACCACCACCGGCGTCAGCCTGCGCGACGTGTACGGGGACGGCCCCGGCGATCCCACCGACACCACCGCTCCCACCGCGCCGACCGGTCTGACCAGCACCGCCAGGACCTCGTCCTCCGTGACCCTGTCGTGGACGGCGTCGACCGACAACGTCCGCGTGAGCGGGTACGACGTGTACCGGGGCGGTACGAAGGTGAACGCGGCGCCCGTGACCGGGACGACCTACACGGACAAGGGGCTCGCGGCCTCGACCGCGTACAGCTATACCGTGCGGGCGCGTGACGCGGCGGGCAATGTGTCGACGCCGTCAGCAGCGCTGAGCGTCACCACGGAATCGGCCGGCACCTCGTCCGGCGCGGTCAAGGTCCGCTACAAGAACAACGACTCGTCGGCGACGGACAACGCCATCCGGCCCTCGCTGCAGGTGGCCAACACCGGCACCTCGGCCGTGGATCTGAGCACGGTGTCGCTGCGTTACTACTTCACCCGTGACGGCTCCGCGTCCGTCAACGCCTACTGCGACTACGCGGCGGTCGGCTGCTCGCAGGTGAAGCTGCGGGTCGTGCCGCTGACGACTCCGGTCGCCGGTGCGGACGCGTATCTGGAGGTGAGCTTCGCGGCGGGTTCGCTGGCCGCCGGGCGGGACACCGGTGACATCCAGCTGCGGATGGCCAAGTCGGACTGGTCGGCCTTCAACGAGGCCAACGACTACAGCCGCTCCACGGTGACCGCGTACGCCGACGCCCCCGCGATCCCCGCGTACACCGGCACCACCCTGGCCTGGGGCACACCCCCGGCCTGAACCCCGCCCTCCCCCACGTACGGAAGGAACGTTCCGTTGCGTCCGCTCACCACCTGGTTAACCGCCGCCGCCGTCGGTGCCGGTCTCCTCGTCCCTCTCTCCCCGTCGGCCGGCTCCGCCTCCGCCGCCCCCGCCTTCAACTACGGCGAGGCGCTCCAGAAGTCGCTCCTCTTCTACGAGGCCCAGCAGTCCGGCAGGCTCCCCGACACCAACCGCGTCGGCTGGCGCGGCGACTCCGGTCTCGACGACGGCAAGGACGTCGGCCTCGACCTCACCGGCGGCTGGTACGACGCCGGTGATCACGTCAAGTTCGGCCTGCCCATGGCCTTCTCCGCGACGATGCTCGCCTGGGGCGGCGTGGCGGAGAAGGAGGCGTACACCTCCTCCGGCCAGCTGCCGTACCTGAAGAACAACCTCCGCTTCGTCAACGACTACTTCCTGAAGGCCCACCCCGCCCCGAACGTCCTCTACGGCCAGATCGGCAACGGCGCCGACGACCACAAGTGGTGGGGTCCCGCCGAGGTCATGCCGATGGCACGGCCCGCCTACAAGATCGACGCCTCCTGTCCCGGCTCCGACCTCGCCGGTCAGACCGCCGCCGCGATGGCCGCCTCCTCCCTCGTGTTCAAGGAGAGCGACCCGGCCTACGCCGACAAGCTGATCACCCATGCCAAGCAGCTGTACGCCTTCGCCGACACCTACCGCGGCAAGTACAGCGACTGCATCACGGACGCGAAGGCGTACTACAACTCCTGGAGCGGCTACCACGACGAGCTCGTGTGGGGCGCGATCTGGCTCCACCAGGCCACCGGCGACGCCGCCTACCTCGCCAAGGCCGAGTCGTACTACGACAACCTCTCCACCGAGCCGCAGACCACCACCCGCTCCTACCGGTGGACCCTCTCCTGGGACGACAACTCCTACGGCGCGTACGTGCTGCTCGCCCAGCTCACCGGCAAGCGGAAGTACGTCGACGACGCCAACCGCTGGCTCGACTGGTGGACGGTCGGCGTGAACGGCCAGCGCGTCCGCTACTCGCCCGGCGGCCAGGCCGTCCTCGACAGCTGGGGCTCCCTGCGGTACGCGGCGAACACCGCCTTCGCGGCGCTCCAGTACTCCGACTGGCTGAAGCAGACCGGTGACGGCGAGCGCGGGACGCGGTACCACGACTTCGCGGTACGGCAGATCGACTACGCGCTCGGCGACAACCCGCGCAAGTCGAGTTACGTCGTCGGCTTCGGCGCCAACCCGCCGACCAAGCCGCACCACCGCACGGCCCACGGCTCGTGGACCGACCAGATCAACAACCCGGTCGAGAGCAGGCACACGCTGTACGGCGCGCTGGTCGGGGGGCCGAGCGCGCCCGACGACACGTACACGGACGACCGGTCGAACTACGTGAACAACGAGGTCGCCACCGACTACAACGCGGCCTTCACCGGGGCACTGGCCCGGCTGTACGCCGAGTACGGCGGCACCCCGCTCGCCGACTTCCCGAAGGCCGAGCAGCCGGACGGGCCGGAGGTCCTCGTACAGGCGTCGGTGAACGCGACCGGGCCGAACTTCACCGAGATCAAGGCGTACCTCGTCAACAAGTCGGCCTGGCCGGCGCGGGCGCTGACCGACGCCTCGCTGCGCTACTACTTCACCCTGGAGCCGGGCGTCACCCCGGACCAGATCAGCTACACCACCAACTACAACCAGTGCGGCAGGGTCAGCGGGCCCACGCGGTACCAGGACAACGTGTACTACGTGACCGTGGACTGCTCGGACGCGACGATCGCCCCCGCGGGGCAGTCGGCCTACCGCAAGGAGGTGCAGTTCCGGATCAGCTCGGCGGGCGCGTGGAACGCCGCCAACGACTGGTCGTACCCGTCCTCGGCGACGACGCCGGGGTCCACTCCCCTGGACGCGCCGAAGATCGTGCTGATGGAGGGCGCGCAGAAGCAGTGGGGCGCCACACCGGACGGCACGGTCCCGACCCCGACCCCGACTCCCACGCCCACTCCGACTCCCACGCCCACTCCGACCCCCACGCCGACCCCTGTCGGCTCGTGCGCCGTGACGTACACCGTCACCCAGTCGTGGGGCGGCGGCTTCACCACGGAGGTCGCGGTGAAGAACACCAGCGCCACCGCGGTGAACGGCTGGCGGCTCGGCTTCGCCTTCAAGGGCGCCGAGAAGGTCACCAACGCCTGGAACGCCACAGTCACCCAGACCGGTGCGCAGGTGACGGCGGCCAACGTCGCCCACACCGCCGCCATCCCGGCGGGCGGCACCGTCTCCTTCGGCTTCCAGGGCTCCGGCGCACCCGCCGGTACGCCCGCCGCCTTCACCCTCAACGGAAAGGAGTGCGGCTGACATGAGAGCCCTCATCCCCGCGCTGGCGGCGGTCCTCTCGCTCACCGGGCTGACCGCCGCCCAGCCCCGAGCCGCTGCCTCCGCCTCCGCGACTGCCGCCGCCGCCCTGCCGTACCAGGATCCGTCCCTGCCCGTGAAGACCCGGGTCGACGACCTCCTGGCGCGGATGACGCTCGACGACAAGATCGGGCAGATGACCCAGGTCGAGCGCGAGGCGCTCGTCCCGCAGTCCGACCTGGCGACCTACCGCATCGGCTCCGTGCTGTCCGGCGGCAACTCCACGGTCAGCCCCAACAACGCCCAGACGTGGGCGGACACGTACGACGCGTACCAGCGCACCGCGCTGACCACGCCGCTCGCCATCCCGATGATCTACGGCATCGACGCGGTGCACGGCCACAACGCGGTGCGCGGCGCGACGATCTTCCCACACAACATCGGGCTCGGCGCCACGCGCGACCCGGCCCTCGTGCAGAGGATCGGCCGCGCGGTCGCCGAGGAGGTCTCCGGCACCGGCATCGACTGGAACTTCGCGCCGTGCCTGTGCGTGGCGCGCAACGACCGCTGGGGGCGTACGTACGAGTCCTTCGGCGAGACTCCCGAGCTGCCGACGTCGATGGCGACGTACGTCACCGGCCTCCAGGGGGAGAAGCTCGGCGGCGCCCCCGCCTCGGTCCTCGCCACCGCCAAGCACTTCATCGGCGACGGCGGTACGACGAACGGCACCGACCAGGGCAACACCCAGCTCTCCGAAGCCGAGCTGCGGGCGATCCACCTGCCGCCGTTCAAGGAGGCGCTGCGGCGGGGCGCCGGCTCGGTCATGCTCTCGTACAGCAGCTGGAACGGCGTCAAGCTGCACGGCCACAAGTACCTCGTCACCGATCTGCTCAAGGGCGAGCTGGGCTTCACCGGCTTCGTGGTCTCCGACTGGGCGGCCATCGACCAGCTCGACGGGCAGAGCGGCTTCACCGCGGCGGAGGTGACCACCTCCGTCAACGCGGGCGTCGACATGGTGATGGTGCCGCACGACTACAAGAAGTTCCTCTCGCTGTTGCGCGGCGAGGTGCAGGCCGGGCGTATCCCGATGGCCAGGATCGACGACGCCAACCGCCGCATTCTGACGAAGAAGTTCGAGCTTGGCCTCTTCGAGAAGCCGCTGGCGGACCGGGCGTACACCGGGACCGTCGGCTCGGCCGACCACCGGGCGCTCGCCCGGCAGGCTGTGCGCGCGTCGCAGGTGCTGCTGAAGAACGAGGGCGGGGTGCTGCCGCTCGCCAAGTCGGCGAAGCTCTTCGTGGCCGGCAAGTCGGCCGACGACATCGGCAACCTCAGCGGTGGCTGGACCATGAGCTGGCAGGGCAGCAGCGGCAACATCACCCCCGGTACGACCGTCCTCCAGGGCATCCGCGCCGCCGTCACGGACCCGTCCCGGGTCACGTACGACCGGTACGGCAACGGGGTCGACGGCAGCTACACCGCCGCCGTCGCCGTGATCGGCGAGACGCCGTACGCCGAGATGCACGGCGACCGGCCCGGCGCCATGGGGCTCGACCAGGAGGACCTGCAGACCCTCGCCAAGCTCAAGGCGAGCGGCGTTCCGGTGGTCGTGGTCCTCGTCTCCGGGCGCCCGCTGGACATCGCGGCCCAACTGCCGGACTGGAAGGCACTGATCGCGGCCTGGCTGCCGGGCACCGAGGGGGGCGGCGTCTCGGACGTCCTCTTCGGGGACCACAAACCGACCGGCAAGCTGCCCATGACGTGGATGGCCTCCGCGTCGCAGCAGCCGATCAACGACGGCGACGGGAAAACACCCCTGTTCCCGTACGGCTTCGGCCTGAGCTACGCCACGGACCCGACGCCGACGCCGACGCCGACACCGACACCGACGCCGACGCCGACGCCCACCCCCACACCCACCCCGCCCCCCACGCCAACGCCAACGCCAACACCCGCCCCCGGCTGTACGGCCGGCCTCAAGGTCACCAACTCCTGGTCCGGAGGCTTCCAGGCCGAGGTCACCGTGAAGAACGCCTCCACCACGCCCCTGAGCGGCTGGTCGGTGGCCTGGGACCTCGCCGGGACGACGGTGACGAACATCTGGAACGGCGCCCTGAGCGCGGCGGCGGGCCGCGCCACCGTCCGCAACGTCGCCTACAACGGCGCTGTGGCGCCGGGCGCGTCCGTGTCCTTCGGCTTCACCGCCACCGGGAGCCCGTACGCAGCCGGTTCGTTCGGGACTTGTCATGTCCATTGACATATGAGCCGCCCGCTGGTTCATTGCTTGTAAATGGGAGCGCTCCCATTGGCCCTTCGGCGCTCCCGTCCCTGCCCCCGCACCCTTCCGAAAAGGGAGATCCGTACGTGACGCACGTGACGCACGAGATGCACGAGACACGCAAGGGAAAGAGGCGCAAGCGGCGCACCGCCGTGGCCGCCGCCACCGCCACCACCCTCCTGTTCGGCCTGGCCGGCCTCCTCGGCTCCGCGCCGACGGCGGCCGCGGCCGAGGCCCACGTCGACAACCCGTTCGTCGGCGCCTCCTTCTACGTCAACCCGGACTACGCCCGCCTCGTCGACGGCTCCATCGCCCAGACCAGCGACGCGGCGCTCAAGGCCAAGATGGAGAAGGTCAAGACCTACCCGACCGCCGTCTGGCTGGACCGCATCGCCGCCATCCACGGCGGCGAGGTCAACGCCGGCCGCAAGAGCCTCGCCGACCACCTCGACCTGGCCCTCGCCCAGAAGAAGCCCGGCCAGCCGCTCGTCGCCACCTTCGTCGTGTACGACCTCCCGGGCCGCGACTGCGCCGCCCTCGCCTCCAACGGTGAACTTCCCCTCACCGCCGAGGGCCTGGCCCGCTACAAGACCGAGTACATCGACGCCATCGCCTCGGTCTTCGCCAACCCCAAGTACCAGGACATCCGCATCACCACGGTCATCGAGCCGGACGGCCTGCCCAACCTGGTCACCAACCTCTCCGACCCCGAGTGCGCCCAGGCGAAGAGCAGCGGCATCCAGGTCGACGCCATCCGGTACGCCCTGAACAAGCTGCACGCCATCCCGAACGTCTACACGTACATGGACTTCGCCCACTCCGGCTGGCTCGGCTGGGACACCAACCTCTCCCAGACCACCCAGCTGTACACGGACGTCGTCAAGGGCACGACGGCCGGTCTGGCGAGTGTGGACGGCCTGATCACCAACGTCTCCAACTACACGCCGCTCGCGGAGCCGTTCCTCACCGACCCGAACAAGACGGTCGGCGGCAACATGGTCAAGTCGGGCAAGTACTACGAGTGGAACCCGAACTTCGACGAGTCCGACTTCACCAAGGCGATCCACAAGGCGCTGGTGTCCCAGGGCTGGCCGGCGTCCACCGGCATGGTCGTCGACACCTCCCGCAACGGCTGGGGCGGCGCCGCGCGGCCGACCGCCGAGTCCACGAGCACCGTCCTCGACACGTACGTCACCCAGTCCAAGGTGGACCGCCGCGCGCACCGCGGCCTGTGGTGCAACGTGAACGGCGCCGGCATGGGCCAGCCGCCGCAGGCCTCGCCCGCCGGGTACCCGGACTCGCACCTCGACGCGTTCCTCTGGATCAAGCCGCCGGGGGAGTCGGACGGCGCGAGCAAGGACATCCCGAACGAGGAGGGCAAGCGTCCGGACCCGATGTGCAACCCGGCCTACACGGCGCCCAACGCGGGCAACAACCCCACCGGCGCCATGCCCGACGCGCCGCTGGCCGGCCACTGGTTCCACAACCAGTTCGCGATGCTGGTCCAGAACGCCCACCCGGCCATCGGCGGCGGTGACACGCCTCCTCCCGTCGACACCACCGCTCCCACCGCGCCGACCGGCCTGACCAGCCCGGCGAAGACGTCCTCCTCCGTCACACTGTCGTGGACGGCGTCGACCGACAACGTCGGTGTGACCGGGTACGACGTGTACCGGGGCGCGACGAAGGTGAACGCGGCCCCTGTGACCGGGACGACGTACACCGACACGGGCCTCGCGGCCTCGACCGCGTACAGCTACACCGTGCGGGCGCGTGACGCGGCGGGCAACGTCTCGGCTCCGTCCGCCGCCCTGTCCGTCACCACCTCGGCGGGCGGCGGCGGTGGCGACCCCACGCCCACCGGCGGGGTGAAGGTCCGCTACAAGAACAACGACTCGTCGGCGACGGACAACGCCATCCGGCCCTCGCTGCAGGTGGCCAACACCGGCACCTCGGCCGTGGATCTGAGCACGGTGTCGCTGCGTTACTACTTCACCCGTGACGGCTCCGCGTCCGTCAACGCCTACTGCGACTACGCGGCGGTCGGCTGCTCGCAGGTGAAGCTGCGCGTGGTGCCGCTGAGCACGCCGGTGGCGGGTGCGGACGCGTATCTGGAGGTGAGCTTCGCGGCGGGTTCGCTGGCCGCCGGGCGGGACACCGGTGACATCCAGCTGCGGATGGCCAAGTCGGACTGGTCGAACTTCAACGAGGCCAACGACTACAGCCGCTCCACGGTGACCGCGTACGCCGACGCCCCCGCGATCCCCGCGTACACCGGCACCACCCTGGCCTGGGGCGCGCCCCCGGCCTGATCCCGCCAGACCCCTGTCCGCCCCGCCCTGTTGGACGTGCCGGGCCGGGCGGACAGGCCTCACTCACTCATCCCTCACTCGCTGAACAGGCGGAGCAAGCGGTCGGCCGTACCCACGGGGGGACGGCCGACCGTCGTCGTGCGCGTCGCCCGCGGCGTCGCGGAGCAGGGCGGCCGTCCCCGTGTGACCGCCCCTCAGGGCCCAGTCGAGCGGCTACAGGCCCGTGCCGCCGTCCTCGCGGAGGTGCGGGTCGGCGCCATGGGCGAGGAGCGCCCGCACGGTGTCGGTGTGTCCCCAGCAGGCGGCCGCGCACAGGGGCGTGCCCTCGGTGCCGTACCCGCTCTCGGCGTCGGGCGGCGCGCCGGCCTCCAGCAGGACGCGGACGGCGTCGACGGCGTCGGTCAGGGCCGCCGCGTACAGGGGAGTGGTGCCGTGGGTGTCGGGCGCCGCCGGGTCGGCCCCTGCCCGCAGGAGCTCCTTCACGAGGGCGGCGGCTCAGCGTACGGGCACGCCGAAGGAGGAGGCCGTGGCGCTCGCGGCCTCCTCCTCGCGTACCGGTCCGGTCGTACGGCGGTGGGTTACGCCACCGAGCACGCCGTTCCGTTGAGGCTGAACTGCGCGGGCGCGGTGAACGTGCCCGTGTACGTGCCCTGGAAGCCGAAGGACTGGCTGCCGGACGGGGGGATCTGGGCGTTGGAGGAGAGGTTCGTCGCGGTCACCGCGCCCGAGGAGGGGGAGATGGTCGCGTTCCAGGCGTTCGTGACGCGCTGGCCGGACGGCAGCGTGAAGGCCACCTTCCAGCCGTTGACGGGCGCCGAGCCCGTGTTGGCGACCGTCACGTTGGCGGTGAAGCCGCCGGGCCAGACGCTCGTGGCGTACGTGACCCGGCAGGCGCCGGCCGGGGTCCCCGGGTCGCCGGGGTCACCGCCTCCGCCGGCGTTGACGGCGGAGGAGAAGGAGTTCACGCGCAGCCCGGCACCGTTCTGCCACGGCTCGAAGCCGGCCTGCACGCTGGTGACGTACCACGACGGCTGGGCGAGGCCGCGGGCGACGGCCTGGTCGACGAAGTCCATCACGTCGAAGTTCCAGCTGCCGATCGCGGAGGGGGCGACGAAGGAGATGACGTCGTTCGCGCCGTTGTTGCCGGTCCACACCTCCCAGCCGCGCCCGGCGACCGTGGCCGTACCGACCCGGGAGCCCACCGGGTTGATGGGCCCGACCCGGTTGAACCAGATCATGATCTCGGTGCGGTTCACCCCGTCGGTGCGGGGCGTCGGGTCGAGCCAGATGTCGTACGAGGCGTTGTAGACGGCGTCCGCGACGTAGCCGTACGAGATGCTCGTCGGCGCGGAGCCGATGGCGCTCACCCGCAAGGGCAGGTTGGTGCCGGGCGAACAGTTCGTGTAGTGGCAGCCGTTGAAGACGGACGGGTACGACTTGGGCGCGCCGTTGGTCGGGACGGAGCCGTCGGCGCGGGTGAGCTCGAATCCGGTGGTCGTCGCGTTGACGCACTGCGCCTCGCTGGTGCCCCAGCGGTTGTTCTGGACGACGTAACGGCCCTGGATGACCGTGGAGCCGAACTGCTCGCAGATGAGGGTGTCGGCCTGCGCGGGCGTCGCGGTCGCCGTGACGAGGGCGGTCAGCGAGGCCAGCGTGACGAGTACGGCGGTGGCTGCCGCGCGTAAGGAGCGGGCGCGGCGGCGCAGGGAGTTCATGCGGGCCATGCGGGTCCCTTCGGAGGGGTGGGAACGGATACCGATGGATACCGACGGGGATGCCGACGGATGCCGAGGTTAATGGGAGCGCTCCCAATTTTGTGCTGCCGCTGGACTGTAGAAGTCCCCTGTGGCTCTGGCAAGTCAGTGCGACGCATGCATTGACGTGAGCCGCTCAAGTCCCCACAGTGGAGCCCGAGGGCGGGAGCGCTCCCAAAAACCTGCCGCCCTCACCCCTGGGCGGCGCGACGGCCGGGAACCGCCGAACCCGTCCGCCGCGCCGCCCTCCCACCCGCCCAGGAGGCACCCCCATGCGCCCAGCCGTCGTCCGCGGACCCGTACTCCGCGGATCCGCCGTCCACTTAGTCCTGGTGGCGTCCGCCGCGCTCGCCCTCGTCGTCGCGGCGATCGCCGTGCAGCTCGGCGTCTCCCGCCCGGCCACCGCCGCGGCCGGACAGACCACCGCCGTCAGCGGCGGCCCCGACACCTTCACGCAGGCGCTCCCGACCGGGGGAGCCTCGCAGTACACCACCCCGCTGGAGCGCTGCCACACCAGCCCCAGCTACCCGCTCTCCGGTCGCAACCCGATCCTGGACGAGCCGCTCACCAGGTCCTTCACGTCCAACGTGCCGCTGTCCGTGAGCGTCCGCGCCGACAGCACCACCGGCTACGGGGTGCGCGAGCTGGTCTTCACCAACCGCTCCAGCAAGCCGGTCCACCTGGACTGCGGCGTCCTGGTCTTCCTCGCCCCGTCCGGCTCCGACCAGCACCACTACGCGGCCTCCCAGGCCTTCGGCCACCCGCAGCAGGACTTCGTCGAGGTCAAGCGCGGCGACGGGACCTCCTTCTACATCGCCCGCCTCGGCTTCCACGACGTCTCGCTGGCCCAGCGCGGCATCGACCCCGGCCACACCTGGACGTACAAGCTCGGCGGCTCCAACCAGGGCGCCGTCAGCCTGGAGACCACCCGCGACTCGATCCGCTTCACCGCGGACCTCACCGTCTCCTCCAACACCGAGCTGGTGAAGAAGTACGGCACCAGCCGGTACGCCAACTGACACCTGCCGTAAGGACCATCACCCACAGGCCGCGTGACCGGGACGCCGACTCCCGGTCACGCGGCCGCCGGCTCAGCGGAAGGCGCTCCCGCCCCATGCACCGACCCGACCGCCCGCGCCGCTCGTGGCGACGGCGCCTGGCCCCGGTGGCCGTCGCCGCCGCCCTCCTCGCCGCCGTGTGGGTCAGTCGCGCGCAGGACGCCGCGACGACGGGGCCGGCGGGCGGGCCTGCGACCGGGAGCGCGGCCGGCCGGGGAGCCGACGAGCAGGCCGCCCGGGCCGCGGCGCAGAGCCACCTCGGCCTGCTCTCCGGCGGCGACTGGCCCGGCGCCTGGGCCGACTTCGCCCGGGACACCCGGCAGCGCGTACCGCGCGACACCTACGTCCGCGTGCACCGGGCCTGCCACCCGCTGCTCGCCGTCCCCCTCCAGGTGGTGCGTGCCGTCGCCGCCGACGCCCGCACCGTCGACGCCCACTGGCAGGGCGGCGGCACGTCGGGCACCCTGCGCATGCGGTACGAGGACGGCCGCTGGCGCGTCGCGATGACGCCCGACCAGCTCGCCCCGTACGCCCGGGGCGCCGACGCCGCGATCGCCGGCCTGCGCCGGAACGGCCAGTGCGGGGACGGGGTCACGCCGACGCCCGCCGCACCAGCTCCGTCCGCAGGATGACGTGCCGCCAGGCCGTCCCGGCCCCGCCCCCGCCCCCGGCACCCGCCGCGGCGCCGCGCGCGTCGATGCTCTCCATCAGGACCCGGGCCATGGCCCGGCCCATCTCCTCCACCGGCTGGCGCACCGTCGTCAGCCGCGGATCGGTGTGCTGCGCGATCGGCGAGTCGTCGAACCCGACCACGGCCACGTCCTCCGGAACCCGCCGCCCCGCCGCCCGCAGCACCTGGAGGGCACCGGCCGCCATCACGTCCGACGCCGCGAAGATGGCGTCGAGCCCGGGGTGGCGCTCCAGCAGCTCATGCGTCGCCCGGCGCCCGCTCTCCTCGGTGAAGTCACCCCGCGCCGTCCACGCCGGGTCCGGCTCGCGGCCGAACGCCTCCCGCATCTCCTCCTGGTAGCCGCGCAGCCGGCACTGCGCCCCGTACATGTCCAGCGGCCCCGAGATCGTGGCGATGGCACGCCGCCCCGAGCCCGCCAGGTACCGCACGGCCGCCCGCGCGCCGCCGACGTTGTCGGAGTCGACGTACGACACCGACTCGTCGCTGCGCCGCCGCCCGCTGAGCACCGTCGGAACCTCCAGCTCCGCCAGCATGTCCGGCAGCGGCTCGTCGTCGTGCACCGACACCAGGAGCACCCCGTCGACCCGGCCCGCGCGGGCGTACTGGACGAAACGCTGCCGCTCCTTGTCGCCGCGCACCAGCGTCAGCAGCAACTGCATCTCGGTGTCCGCCAGCCCGGCCGTGACACCGTGGACGATGTCCGAGAAGAACGGCTCGGTGAAGAACCGCCGCGCGCTCTCCGCGATGACCAGCGCCACCGCGTCGCTGCGGCTCCCCGCCAGGGCGCGGGCGGCCCGGTTCGGTACGTAACCGAGCCGGTCGATCGCCTGCTTCACCAGCACCCGGGTGGCCTCCTTGACCCCCGGCGCGTTGTTGATGACCCGCGACACCGTGCCCCGCCCCACACCGGCGAGCGCGGCCACCTCCTCCAGCGTGGGCGGGGCTGAGCGTCCGTTCGCCGCCATCGCATGACCTCCAGGGCTCGGGCGGAGTCGATCAGGGGTTCATCGAAGCACCGGACACGCCCGCGCCGCACCGGTTGATCTCATGTGTTACACGCCGTAAACCTGGACCGGGCCCCGCGCGGCGACAATCGGGCCACCCCCGCACGTCCGCCTCCGCCCCGTCCGCACCGACCTCCCGCGAGGAGTCCCATGCCGGCAGCACAGGCCGTCGACCGCTACTTCCGTATCAGCGAGCGCGGATCGAGCGTGGCGCGCGAGATCCGCGGCGGGTTCGCCACGTTCTTCACGATGGCGTACATCCTCGTCCTCAACCCGCTGATCCTGGGCAGTACCGAGGACAAGTTCGGCACCCAGCTGTCCACCGCGCAGCTCGTGACCGCGACCGCGCTGGTGGCGGCCGTGATGACGGCGGCCATGGGGCTCGGCGGCAACCTGCCGCTCGCGCTCGCCGCCGGGCTAGGGCTCAACGCCGTCGTCGCCTATCAGCTCGCGCCGCTGATGAGCTGGGACGACGCGATGGGGCTGGTGGTCCTGGAAGGCATCCTCATCTGCCTGCTCGTCGTCACCGGGCTGCGCGAGGCGGTGATGCACGCCATCCCCCAGCCGCTCAAGCAGGCCATCAGCGTCGGTATCGGCATGTTCATCACGTTCATCGGCTTCATCGACGCGGGCTTCGCCACCCGCATCCCCGGCGAGACGGGGTCCGTTCCCGTCCAACTCGGCGCCACGGGGCAGCTCTCGGGGTGGCCGGTCCTGGTGTTCTGCCTGGGTGTGCTGCTCACCATCGCGCTGATGGCGCGGGGGGTGCGCGGCGCGATCCTCATCTCGATCGTCACCATGACGGTGGTCGCGATCGTCATCAACGAGCTCGCCGAGATCAGGCCGCTCGCCTGGGGCCTGACCGTCCCGTCGTTCCCGGACGACATCGCCGCCCTCCCCGACTTCGGGCTCGTCGGCTCCTTCAGCCTCTTCGGCGCGTTCGAGCAGGTCGGGGCGGTGACGCTGGTGCTGCTCGTCTTCACGCTGCTGCTGAGCGACTTCTTCGACACCATGGGCACGGTCGTCGGCGTCTCCAGCGAGGCCGGGCTCCTCGACGAGCGGGGCAGGGTGCCGAACCTCGGCCGTGTCCTGCTCATCGACGGCGCGGCGGCGGTCGCGGGCGGCGCGGCCTCCGCCTCCTCCGGCACCTCCTACATCGAGTCGGCCGCCGGTGTCGGCGAGGGCGCCCGTACGGGTTTCGCCTCGCTCGTCACCGGCGCGCTGTTCGGGCTCGCGCTCTTCCTCACGCCCCTCGCCACGGTCGTCCCGGCCCAGGCCGCCGCCCCCGCCCTGGTGGCCGTCGGCTTCCTGCTGATGGCGCAGGTACGGCACATCGACTGGCAGTCGTACGAGATCGCGATCCCGGCGTTCCTGACGATCGCCGTCATGCCGTTCACCTACTCCATCACCAACGGCATCGGCGCGGGCTTCCTCGCCTACGTCACCCTCAAGGCGGCCCTGGGCAAGGCCCGTGAGGTGCACCCGCTGCTGTGGGGCGCGGCGGCGCTGTTCGCGGTGTACTTCGCGATCGACCCGATCGAGCAGCTGCTCGGCGCGTAGGGGCGGGAGTCCGGAGTCGTACCCCCGCCCCGCCTCAGCCGCCCGTGGCCCGCGCGGCGACCCGCTCGGAGACCGAGAACTCCGTGTCGCACTCCGGGCAGGTCGCCCGCCCGAAGAGGTACGTCACGCCTCGCGCGACCCCGGTCTGCCCGGCCTCGCTCGCCATCCGGTACAGCCGCTGCGCGATGCCCGTCAGCTCGGACGGGTCGGCGGGGTGCGTCTCGGCCCCCTCGTCCTCGGCGTGGTCGCCGAAGACGACGAAGGGCATCGCCCCGCACCCGGGGTCGGGGCACTCGACCTCGAACTCCTCGGTGAACAGTCCCTCCAGCGAGTCCGACCAGACCGGTTCGCCCTCGAACGCCAGCAGGCACTGCGTGAAGTAGACGAAGGTGCTCGCGTCGTCCGCCGGGCAGGCGGCCAGGCACGCGCGGGCCACCGGCAGCAGCTCGGCGATCTCGGCGGCGTACCGGGCCCGGCGCTCCTCGTCGGCGGCGGAGGCGATCAGTCCCGCCATCAGCACCGCCTGCTCGCGGTCGCCGGGGGCGCGGCCCGTCGCGATGGCCGCGAGGAACGGCAGGGCCGCGAAGCTGTCGTCGTAGACGCAGCCCTGGTGGCAGAGGTCGTTCCAGAGCTCGTCCCAGACCTTGGCGTCGTCGTCCCCGCCGAGCAGGGCGAACCGGTGTGTCATGCCGCCGCATTCTGCCGTGCCCGGCCCTCGTACCGGAGGGCGGCCCCCGTCACCGCCGCGCCCAGGCCCTCCCACAGGCCCACGGCGAGGAAACCGGCCGGGGCGCGGCCCGTGAGGACCGCCACGGTGAAGACCGCGCACGTCAGGAGCCGGAACGGCACGGTCCACCGGAAGAAGGGCTTCCAGTCGGCGAGCGCCGCCAGGACGTAGTAGACGCCCATATTGACCGCCGCCATCGAGGAGGCGGTCAGGAACGTCAGGGTGTGGTCGCCCTCCGCGCGCCGGGCGTCCGGTATGGCCTCGAAGCCCATGACCGTGAGCAGCGCGTCCGGAGCGGCCAGCCCGAGGGCGCCGAGTGCCGTGGCGCAGAGGCCGAAGACCGCGATGGTCCAGCCGGAGAGGGAGCGGGGGACGGATCGGTGCAGCGCGCGCACGAGAGCCTCCAGAGGCACGGGTGGTGCAGGGGTGGTGCCCCCTGCATACCGTGCGCCGGGCAGCCGTCCGCGCCCGGGGCCGTCAACTCCCGCCCCCGTCCGCTACGTCAGCGCCGCCTCCATCATCGCCCGCGCCACCGGCGCCGCCAGGCCGTTGCCGCTGACCTCCGCGCGCTCTGCGTGCGAGTCCTCGATCAGGACCGCGACCGCGACCTCCTTGCCCGTCGCCGGGTCCTTGGCGTACGACGTGAACCAGGCGTACGGCTTCTCGCTGTTGTCCACACCGCGCTGGGCCGTGCCCGTCTTGCCGCCGACCTCCGCGCCGTCGATCCGGGCGTTGCCGCCCGTGCCGTCCTCGACGACCGTGGCCATCGCGCTGCGCAACTGCTCGGCGGTGGCGGACGACACGATCCGGCGCGCGTCCGTGTCGTCGTACGACGCGAGCGTGTCGCCGTCCGCGTCCACGACGCGGGAGACCATGTGCGGCGACTCCAGTACGCCGTCATGGGCAAGGGCCGCCGACACCATCGCCATCTGCAGCGGCGTGGCCGTCACGTCGAACTGGCCGATGCCCGTCAGCGCCGTCTGCGACGGGTTCAGCCCGGTCGGGTAGACGCTCGGGTACGCCCGCACCGGTATGTCCAGCTCCTTGTCGTTGAAGCCGAACTTCTCCGCCATGGCCCGCACCTTGTCCTGCCCCAGGTCGACGGCCAGCTTCCCGAAGACGTTGTTGCAGGAGTACTGGAGCGCGGTGCGCAGGGAGGCGTTCTCGCAGGGAGCCGACCGGTTCTCGTTCTCCAGCGGCATGACCGTGCCCGGCATCGTGTACGGGTCGGGGCTCCGCGTCGGCTCGTCGACCGATCCGTACAGCCCGTCCTCCAGCGCCGCCGCCGCGACGACCAGCTTGAACGTCGAACCCGGCGCCACCGGCTGCCGCATCGCCCGGTTCACCAGCGGCTTGTCCGCGTCGGTGGTCAGCTTCCGCCAGGCGTCGCCGTCCGACGACCCGGCGATCGTCGACGGGTCGTACGACGGGGTGCTGACCATGCCCAGGACGCGCCCGGTCTTCGGGTCGAGGGCGACGGCCGCGCCCTTGATGTCGCCGAGGGCCTCGTACCCGGCCTTCTGCACCGCCGGGTCGATCGTCGTCAGCACGTCGCCCGGCTCGGTGGACGTGCCGGTGAGCGCGTCGAGCGGGTTCTTCAACCGCGGGTCGGTGCCGTCGAGGACGTCACGGTAGACGCCCTCCAGCTGGGTGGCGCCGTACACCTGCGAGCTGTACCCCGTGACCGCCGCGTACAGCTCCCCCTCGGTGTACACGCGCTTGTAGCGCAGGTCGCCGCCGTCCGTCCGCTTCGACCCGGTGACCGGCGAACCGGCCACGACGATGTCCCCGAGCGGCCGGGCGTACTGCTCCATGACGTTCCGCCGGTTGTGCGCGTTGTCCGCGAGCGCCTTCGCCTCGTACGCCTGTACCCACGTCGCCCTCAGCAGCAGCGAGAGCACCAGCAGCAGGGAGAAGACCGCGGCTCTTCTGATCGTCTTGTTCATTCCGTCGAAGAGGACGAACGGGACGCCGGGAGGCGTTCCGGGACGGCGCGTTTCTCAGGGAATCCTCATCTCTCAGGGAATCCTCATCCGGAATCACAACTGCCCGGCGGGGACGATGAAGCCCGACTCGTACGCCGCGATCACCGCCTGCGTACGGTCCCGGGCCCCCGTCTTCGCCAGCACCGCCGCCACGTGCGTCTTCACCGTCGCCGGGCCGATGTCCAGCCGGCCCGCGATCTCCGCGTTCGTCAGGCCCCTCGCCATCAGCCGCAGCACGTCCGCCTCCCGGTCGGTCAGCCGCGCCGCCCACGGCGGGCGGCCGCGCGCCCCCTCGGGCCGTACGCCGCCGCGAGGCCGCGCAGCGCCGACGGGAACAGCAGCGAGTCGCCGCGCGCCACCAGCCGCACCGCGCCGACCAGCTCCTCGACCGCCACCCGCTTCAGCAGGAACCCGGCGGCCCCGGCGCGCAGCGCGTCGTACACGTACGCGTCGTTCTCGAAGGTCGTCACGACCACGATCCGCGGCGCGTCCCCACCCATCGAGGCGACCAGCCGCTCGGTGGCGCGGATGCCGTCGATCCCGGGCATGCGCACATCCATCAGCACCACGTCGGGGCGCAGCTCGCGCACCACGGTCACCGCCTCGGCGCCGTCCGACGCCTCGCCGACCACCTCGAGGTCCGGTTCGGCGTCCAGGACGACGCGCAGGGCGGTGCGCACCATCCGCTCGTCGTCCGCGAGGACGACACGGATCACGGGCGGAGTCACGGGCGGGGTAACCGGCCGGCTCATCGGGCACCTCCCGTCAGCGGCAGCCGGGCCGTCAGCCGCCACACGCCGTCCACCGGCCCGGCGGCCGACGTGCCGCCCAGCAGCCGGGCCCGTTCGGCTGCCCGGCAGCGCCAGCGACGCCCCGCTGACCAGCCCGCCCACGCCCACGTGCAGCGTGAACCAGCCGGCCGTGCGCCTGCGCGCCGCCCACGACCTCGCCGGGCCGTCCGCGTACAGCTCCGGCGCCACCCCGCACAGGCTCCGCGCCGCCGCCACCGACAGCGGACGGGCGAGCGGGAAGAGCGCCGTGACGGCGGCGAGCGGCAGGGCGACCGCGTACGCCGCGAACTGCGCGGCCGCGGAGGCGCCGAACAGGCCACCGGACGGGTTCGCGAACGGGGCGACGACCAGCGTGCCCACGAGCCAGTACGGCATCAACAGGGCGCCACCCAGGACGAGATGAAGCCAGCGCAGTCGCGCCCGGCGGTCGGGCCACAGCGCGCCCCGGAGCACGGTCACGCGGCACGCCGCCGGAGGCAGGCGGCCAGGCAGCAGGCGAGCAGCGTCCCCGTGATCATCTCGCCGGCGTAGGCCAGCGTCATGAGCGCCGTGGGCGCGTCCGCCGGATCGTCCTGCGGCATCAGCAGGGTGAGCAGCAGGAACCCGCCCCAGCACGCCACCGCGCCCGACCCGATCCACGCCGCGACCAGCGGCACCTTGGGTGCGCGTGCCCGGCCCCGGCCCGCGCCGTACACCAGCGCCGGCACGCCCACCACGGCGACGACGGCGAACAGCGCCCGCATGCCCTCCAGGGCGTGGTAGTCGGAGGAGCGCTGGGCGATCAGGCCCGCGGGCAGGCCGGTGGTCGAGCCGAGCGCCCACATCAGGTGCACCGCGCACACCGCCGCCAGCGGCACCGAGGCGCCCACGGCGACGAGCCGCACCCACGGCGCGGCCGGCCCGGTCGCCGGGGCCCGCCACACACGCCCCCAGCGGTCCCGCGCGTAGAGAAGGAACAGCGCCCCCAGCGTGAGGCCCTGCACGATGAAGCCGCCGTACACCACCCCGAAGACCCACGCGTCGAGGAACGGCTCCTTCGGCGCCGGCGCGGAGTCCCCCCGGCTCAGCAGCTGGACCGGGAAGCCGACCATGATCGGCGCCAGCAGGCCGGTCGCCGCCCACATCGGGAAGGCGAGCAGCCAGGCCCGTACGCGCAGGCCCCAGCGCTGGGTCAGCAGCAGCGCCAGCACGAGGACGCACGAGTCCATCAGGACGGTGACGCCGTTGACGGCGGCCATCAGAACCCGGTCCTCCAGCAGCACGCTGCCGTCCGGGATGCCGACGCGACTCCCGGCGATCCAGGCGGCCTTGAGGGCGAGGTAGGGCACGCAGGAGACGACGGCGAGGGCGCGCAGCACTCGACGAGCGGGACTGAGGGGCGGTGGCGTTGTCATGCCCCCACCCTCCCGGCCGTACCGCCCCCCACGCCTCCTGCCTGCCGGTGAACCGCCTCCGCCGGACGGGGGAGAGGCCCCGACCCCCAGGAGGAGTCCGAGGAGGAGTCCCCAGGAGGAGTTCCCGGGAGGAGGCCGGTCACAGCCTCCGGGTCGCCAGCGTCAGCCGGTCGCGCGCGTCGAACAGCGCGTCCTTGATCAGCTGCTCGTGCGCCGGGGTCAGCCGGGCCACCGGCACCGAGCAGCTGATCGCGTCGCGCGCCGGGGTGCGGTACGGGATGGCGACGCCGAAGCAGCGCAGGCCGAGCGTGTTCTCCTCGCGGTCCACGGCGTACCCCTGCTCGCGGATGACGCGGAGCTCCTCGATGAGCTTCTCGCGGTCCGTGAGGGTGTGCTCGGTGAGCGCGGGCAGCGTCTCGGGGAGCATCTTGCGCACCTGCTCGTCGCTGTGGGTGGCGAGCAGCGCCTTGCCGAGCGAGGTGGAGTGGGCCGGCAGCCGGCGCCCGACGCGGGTGAACGGCCGCAGGTAGTGCTGCGACTGGCGGGTGGCGAGGTAGACGACGTTGGTGCCGTCGAGCCGGGCCAGGTGGATGGTCTCCGTGGTGTCGTCGGAGAGCCGGTCGAGGGTCGGGCGGGCGGCGGCCACCACCTCGTCGCCGTCGATGTACGACGTACCGACCAGCAGCGCGCGGACGCCGATGCCGTACCGCGTGCCCGTCGCGTCGGTCTCGACCCAGCCGAGCTCCACCAGCGTGCGCAGCAGCATGTACAGGCTGGACTTGGGGTAGCCGACGGCCTCCTGCACGGCGGCGAGGGAGTGCATGCCGGGGCTGCCCGCGAAGTACTCGAGCAGTTCCACCGTGCGTACGGCGGACTTGACCTGCGCTCCGCCGGATTCGGTAGCTGACATTGGACCTCGCCCCTCTTGTGGCACGCCGCGCCCGTTAATAGAGTCCCATTCATCATCAGGAACGCCGTTCAGAATACCGAACAACCACGTAGGGCTGAAAGGACGTCGCGGTGTCAGCAGCACAAGTCTGGAGCGTCGACCCCCGGACCGGGAAGCGACGGGAGCAGGTTGCGGTGGAGGCCACAGCCGCCGACGTCGACAGCGCCGTACGCGCCGCCCACGCCGCCCGGGGCGCGCTCGCCGACCGCACGGTGCGCGCCGCCTTCCTGCGGACCGCCGCCGAACGCCTCGACGCCGCCAAGGACCGGCTCGTCGCGGCCGCCGACGCCGAGACCGCGCTCGGCGCCACCCGCCTCACCGGGGAACTCGCCCGCACGTGCTACCAGTTGCGCGCGTTCGCCGACCTCGTCGACGAGGGCGCCTTCCTCGACGTGATCATCGACCACCCGGACGACACGGCCACCCCGCCCGTCCCGGACCTGCGCCGCTACAAGGTGCCGCTGGGCGTCGTCGCCGTCTACTCCGCCTCCAACTTCCCCTTCGCCTTCTCCGTGCCCGGCGGCGACACCGCCAGCGCGCTCGCCGCCGGCTGCCCCGTCGTCGTCAAGGCCCACCCCGACCACCCGGCCACCTCCGAGCTGGCCGCCGAGGTCCTGCGCGGCGCCGCCGCCGAGCACTCCCTCCCCGAGGCGGTCGTCGGCCTGGTCCACGGCTTCGAGGCGGGCGTCGAGCTGGTCCGCCACCCGCTGATCGCGGCGGCCGGCTTCACCGGTTCGGTACGCGGCGGCCGGGCGCTCTTCGACGCGGCCGCCGCCCGCCCCGTGCCCATCCCCTTCCACGGCGAACTCGGCTCCCTCAACCCCGTCGTGGTCACCGAGGCCGCAGCCGCCGAGCGCGCCGAGCAGATCGGCACCGGGCTCGCCGGGTCCATGACGCTCGGCGTCGGGCAGTTCTGCGTCAAGCCCGGCCTGGTACTGGCCCCGACCGGCCCGGCCGGCGACCACTTCGTCAAGTCGCTCGCCGACGCCATCTCCGGGGTCGGCGAGGGCGTCCTCCTCGACCACCGGATGCGCGACAACTTCGTCGCGGGCGTCACCGAGCGCGCCGCCCTCCCGGACGTGGACGCGCCCGTCACACCGGGCGCCGGCGACGAACACACCGTCCGCCCCGGGTTCCTGACCGTCCCGGCCGCCCGGCTCGCCGCCGAGGGCCCGCACGACCTGCTCCTGGAGGAGTGCTTCGGCCCCGTCACGGTCGTCGCCCGGTACGAGGACGGCGACGAGGTCACCTCGGTCCTGTCGCGGCTCCCCGGCAACCTCACCGCCACCGTGCACCTCTCCTCCGACGAGGCCCGGGGCGCGGGCGACGGCGCCGCGATCCTCGCCGAACTCACCCCGCTCGCCGGCCGGGTGCTCGTCAACGGCTGGCCCACCGGCGTCGCCGTCGCCCCCGCCCAGCACCACGGCGGCCCCTACCCGGCCACCACCTCCACCTCCACCTCCGTCGGTGGCACCGCGATCGAGCGCTGGCTGCGCCCGGTCACCTACCAGTCGACGCCGGAGGCGCTGCTGCCGCCCGAGCTGCGGGACGACAACCCGCTGGGCCTGCCGCGCCGCGTCGACGGCCGCCGGGAGGGCTGAGGCCGCTCGGCCGGCCGGACACCACCCGCGCGTGGCGCCGGCCGGCCGAGCCGCGTGGCCGCCAGCGCGGTCACCGCGAGCAGCGCCGCGCTCAGCACCAGGCTGACGTGCATGCCGTCCACGAAGACGCCCTCGGAGCCGGAACCGGAGCCGCCCGCGGACCCGGAACCGCCCGCGGACCCGAAGCCGCCCGCGACCAGCGAGCCGAACACCGCGATGCTCAGCCCGCCCGCCGTCTGCCGGGCCGCGTTCAGCAGCCCGGCCGCCGTGCCCGCCCGCTCCGCCGGAACCGCCTCCATCATGGCGGCGATCAGCGGCGGCAGCGCGAAACCGCAGCCCAGGGCGAAGGGCACCAGCGACACGGCCAGCAGGGCGAGGGGCGTGGCCCTGTCCACGTACAGCAGGAGCAAGAGCCCGGCGACCGCGACGACTTGGCCGACGACGATCGGCAGGCGCGGGCCCCGGCGGGCGGCGACCCGGCGGCGACGCACACCGCCACCGTGGTTACTGGCAGTACACGCATGAGCTCGCCGAGCGATTTCCCGCCGTCGACCTCCGCCGGGACGTCCTCTTCGTCGACGAGGACGGCATCGCGACGTCGTCCGGGTACGCCGCCGGCATCGACCTGTGCCTGCACCTGATCCGCACCGACTACGGCGCCGCCGTCGCCAACGAGGTCGCCCGGCTCGCGCTCGTCGCGCCCGTACGCCCGGGCGGCCAGACCCAGTTCACCCAGACCCCGCTGCCGCCCGAACGCGGCGCCGCCTGCGCCGACACCCGCGGCTGGGCCATGCGCCACCTGGACCGGCCGCTCACCCTCGCCGACCTGGCCCGGCACGCGGGCGTCAGCGTCCGCACCCTCACCCGGCGCTTCCACGCCGAGAGCGGGGTCAGCCCGCTGCAGTGGCTGCTGCACCAGCGCATCGAGCGCGCCAAGGAGCTGCTGGAGACCACCGGACTCCCCATGGACCAGGTCGCCCACGCCTGCGGCCTCGGCACCGCCGACTCCCTGCGCAAGCACCTGGTCCGCCGCACCGGCCTCACCCCGAGCGCCTACCGCGCCACCTTCAGCCACCTCGACTGACTCAGTGCCCGCCCCGGGGCTCCACGCAGCCGCCCTCCATGTACGGCCCGTGCACCTCGACGGAGAGCGGCGGTCCCACCCGGCCGCTGACGCAGGGCCCCGCGCCCGGCACGAACACCGCGAAACCGAGCCCGTCGCCGGAGCCGTACGTCTGCACGTCGTCCGCCGCGTACCCCAGCTTCTCCAGCGCCGCCCGCAGCTCCTCCTCGGTGCGTACGCCGCCGACGCCCCCGCCGATGCGATCGGCATGCGCCCGGCCCCGGCACTCGGCCCGGGGGCCGAGCCGCAGCTGCTGCTTGAAGGCGTGGTTCTCCGCGTACTTCCGCGCCTCGGGGCTGAGCGCCTCCCCGCTCGTGGAAGCACGGGGGGAGGGGCTCGCCGCGAGCCCGGCGCACCGCGTGGCGAGGCCGGGGAACAGCCGGTCGTGCCGGGCCTCGGGATCCTCGGAGGCGGCGGAGGGGGCCGACGGACTCGCCACGGAGGTACCAGCCTCGGTGACGCGCTCGGTACCGCACCCGGCGACCACCAGCGACAGACAGACGACACCGGCGGCGGCCGGCAGGCGCATCCGTCGTATCGGTTTCACGCGCACCACACGTCCCCTCAGTCGAGACAGAACTCGTTGCCCTCGACGTCCTGCATCACGATGCACACGTCATGGCCGTCGTACAGGAGTTCCACGCGCAGCGCACCGAGCGGGATCAGCCGCGCGCACTCGGCCTCAAGCGCGGCGAGGCGCTCTTCGCCCACGAGACCGGTCCCCACCCGCACGTCGAGATGCACCCGGTTCTTGACGACCTTCCCTTCGGGCACGCGCTGGAAGAACAGGCGCGGCCCCACCCCCGAGGGATCAACGCAGGCGAACCACGCACCGCGATCCTCGGGAGCCTGGGAGCCGTGGAACTCGTCCCACGTGGCGAACCCCTTCGGCGGCGGCGCTTCGTACCCCAACACCTCGCACCAGAAGCGCGCGACGCGCTCCGGTTCCGCGCAGTCGAAGGTGACTTGAAACTGCTTGATCGACGACATCGGCGCACCATAACAGGGCAGTGCTGTGCCGGGAATGGCCTTTCAGACCTGAGGAACCTCGCGGAACTCGCGGTAGCCGCGGTGTGCAGGATGAACAAGTGCAGCGCGCCTTGCCGCGGTGGTGTCGAGCCAGTGATGCTGGGCCGGTGCCAGGACAGCGGAAGAGGAAACGTCAGCAGCGGGGTGCAGGCCACGAAAGTCTCGATGCAGGCCGCTGGGAGGTGCTCTTCGAGACGCAGGACGAATCGGAGTGGCATTCCCGCCTGCGTCGTCTGCGTGCCGGGCCGCAGCGGATCGACTGGGCCCTGACTCGCGTGGACACCTTCTGTGGACGCCTGGAGCAGGCGACCACGTACCGACTGAGTCTGTTCGTGCCCGACTCGACATACGGTCCCGGTCGTGAACGGCCCGACCATTGATCTTCCGGTCGGTCGCGGTGAGCTGGCTCGTGTCGCCGTGCCCCGGGCCGGTGCCGGTTCTGCCGATGCCCCGGCGATGAGCCGCGGGACCTCGCGCACGCGGCCCCTCCCCGCCGGCGAGCGTGCTCCCGCTCACACCCCCCGCCCCCGCGGAATGAGCCACCCCCCGGGTGCGTTCAGGGTGCTGAGCGGAGGTGGCCTCCGCGCCGGACCGCCTGATTCGCGTGATGACCATGGAGGAAGAGAACAGATGCGCGTGGAAATCTGGAGCGACATCGCCTGCCCCTGGTGCTACGTCGGCAAGGCGCGCTTCGAGAAGGGGCTCGCGGCCTTCGCGCACCGGGAGGAGGTCGAGGTTGTGCACCGGTCCTTCGAGCTCGACCCGCACCGGGGCAAGGGGGACGTCGAGCCGGTCGTCGGCGCGCTGATGAGGAAGTACGGCCGCAGCCGCGAGGAGGCCGTGGCGATGGAGGAGCAGGTGGCCGCCACGGCACGCGGTGAGGGGCTGCCGTACGACACGGCCGGGCGGATGACCGGCAACACCTTCGACGTCCACCGCCTCCTGCACCTCGCCAAGGCCCGCGGCCGCCAGAGCGAGCTCCTCGACCTCGCCTACCGGGCCAACTTCGCGGGTGAGGGGTCCGTCTACGACCTCGAGTCCCTCGCGCGGCTCGGCGTCGCGGCGGGGCTCGCGGAGGAGGAGGTCCGCGAGGTGCTGGGGGACGCGACGGTGTACGCCGACGACGTGCGCGCCGACGAGGAGGAAGCCGCCCGGCTGGGTGCGACGGGCGTCCCCTTCTTCGTGCTCGACCGCCGCTACGGCGTCTCCGGCGGTCAGCCCGCCGAGGTCTTCACCCGCGCCCTGGAGCAGGCCTGGCAGGGCCGCGCCCTGCAGCCGCTCGGCCCCGCCGGGGACGACGAGGGCGCGGCGGCGTGCGGTGTCGGCGGTGCGTGCGAGTCGTAGGGGCCGGGCCCTTCCATAAGCGCTCCTAAGAGGAAGCGCGCAAATATACGCAATTGACGAGAGGTCAGGGGAAGCTCAGGGTGGGGGGATGGAAACCCCTCTCGGAGGCGCCGAGTTCGCGCCCGCGCAGACGTACCTGAACACCTCCACCTCCGGACTGCTGCCCCGCCGGACCGTCGACGCCGTCACGGCACTCGCCGAGCAGAACGCCGCCGGGCGGGCGGACGGACCCGGCAGCTTCGACGTGGTGGACGTCGCGCGGCAGCGTTACGCCCGGCTCGTCGGCGTGGCGGCGGACCGGGTGGCCCTCGGGGGATCGGTCGCCGTGCACGTCGCGCTGATCGCGACGGCACTGCCGCCGGGCGCCGAAGTGCTCCTCGTGGAGGGCGACTTCAGCTCGCTGATCATGCCGTTCACGGTGCGCGGCGACCTCAAGACGCGGTTCGTGCCGCTGGAGGAGCTGGCCGGCGCGGTGCGGCCGGGGACCGCGCTCGTCGCGTTCTCGGCGGTGCAGTCCGCGGACGGGCGGGTCGCCGACGCCGCGGCCGTACGGGAGGCGGCGGCCGCGCACGGCGCCCGTACGCTCCTGGACGCGTCGCAGTCGGCGGGCTGGCTGCCGCTGGAGGCCGGCGTGTACGACTACACCGTGGCCGGAGGCTACAAGTTCCTGCTCTGCCCGCGCGGCGCGTCCTTCCTGACGGTAAGCGAGGAGGCCCAGGAGTCCCTGGTGCCGGCCCACGCGAGCTGGGTCGCCGGCGAGGACCCGTGGACCAGCACGTACGGCCCCGTCGACCGGCTCGCCCCGACGGCGCGGCGCTACGACGAGCCGCCGTCCTTCCTCGCGTACTACGGCGCCGAGCGGTCCCTGAGCGTGCTGGAGGAGACCGGTATCGAGGCGATCCACGCCCACGCCACGGCGCTCGCAGCGCGCTTCCGGGCCGGGCTCGCGGACCTCGGCCACGAGCCGGTCCCGGCGGGCTCCGGCGGCTCGGCCGTCGTGGCGGTGCCGGGCCTCGGCGGGCGGCAGCCGGAGCTCGTGCGCGCGGGCGTCCTCGTCTCCGCCCGCGCCGGCAACCTCCGGGTCTCCTTCCACCTCTACAACTCGGCCGCCGACGTCGACCGGGCGCTGGACGTGTTGTCCTCCTCCTGAGCCCCCGCGACCGGGCAGTCCCCCATCTCCCGGCACAGGTTCGCCTCGACCTTCCCCAGCAGCCGCCCGAGCTCGGCCCGCTCGCGCGGGTCCAGCCCGGCGAGGGTGTGCTCCTCCAGGTCGCTCCAAGCGCCGGACACCTCGGCGAGCAGCGCGCAGCTGGAGTCGGTGGCCTCGACAAGCACCGCGCGCCGGTCGGCCGGGTCGGGGGAGCGGCGGACGAGCCCGGTGTGCTCCAGGCGCTGGAGCATCTTGGTGACGGTCGACGGGTCCAGGTCCGCCGCCTTGATCAGCTCCGACTGGCGCACCGGGCCCTTCTCCCAGAGGCACATCATCACGAACTCCTGGCCGGGGTAGATCCCGGCGGCCTTGAGCAGCCGGCCCGCGGCGATCCGGTGCAGCCGGGCCACCCGGGCGAGGGTGTGGCTGACCGGGCCGCCGCGCGCGGCGGTCGGCAGCGCGTCGCTGCGGGCGGGTTCGGCGGTCATCGCGACTCTCCTCCTGAGGTTCCTTCCACTTTACCTTGGTCGGCCAAAGAAATGCGCTACAGTGACACCCGGGCAATTACTTGGCCGACCACTTAATTCTTCGGGAGCCTCCCATGACCACCGCCTTCGACCCCATCGACCTCGCCGGTACGCAGCTCGCCAACCGCATAGCCATGGCGCCGATGACCCGCAGCCGCGCCACCGCCGACACCCGCGTGCCGACCGCCCTGACCGTCGAGTACTACGCCCAGCGCGCCTCCGCCGGCCTGATCATCACCGAGGGCATCCAGCCCTCCCCGGTCGGCCAGGGCTACCCGAACACACCCGGCCTGCACAGCGCCGAGCAGGTCGCCGCCTGGCGCGAGGTCACCGACGCCGTCCACGCCGAGGGCGGCCGGATCTTCGCCCAGATCATGCACGCGGGCCGCATCGGGCACCCGGTCGTGGTGGCCGACCACCCCGGCGACCTGCACCCGATGGCCCCCTCCGCCATCGCCGCCAAGGGGCAGGTCTTCACCTCCGAGGGCCCCAAGGACTTCGTCACCCCGCACGAGATGACCGACGCCGAGGTACGCGCCACCATCGCCGACTTCGTCACCGCCGCCCGCAACGCCGTGGACGCCGGCTTCGACGGCGTCGAGCTGCACGGCGCCAACGGCTACCTCATCCACCAGTTCCTCGCCCCCGGCAGCAACCGCCGCACCGACGCGTGGGGCGGCTCCGTCGAGAACCGCGTCCGCTTCGCGGCCGAGGTCGTCAAGGCCGTCGCCGCCGAGATCGGCCCCGAGCGCACGGGCCTGCGCGTCTCGCCGGGCGGCACCTTCAACGACATCGACGAGCCCGAGCCGGAGCCCACGTACGCGGCGCTGCTGGAGGCCATCGAGCCGGTGGGCATCGCCTACCTGCACGTGCTGGAGAGCGGCCCGGCGAGCCGCGAGATCACGCTGGCGCTGCGCAAGCGGTTCTCCGGCACCTTCGCCCTGAACCCGTACACCGACGGTCCCACCAGCGCCGCCGACCTCGCGCTCGTCGAGGACGGCACGGCCGACATCCTCGCCTTCGGCGCGCTGTTCATCGCCAACCCGGACCTGCCGGCCCGGCTGAAGGCAGGCGGCCCGTACAACACCCCCGACACGTCCACCTTCTACGCCGGCGACCACCGCGGCTACACCGACTACCCCGCGCTGACCGCCTGAGACCACGGAGGGGCGGGACCGCCCAGCGGTCCCGCCCCTTCCCGTACGCCGCACCTGCGGTCAGGTCACCGCACCGGCGTGAAGTCCCGCGCCCCGATGAACTCCGGTCGGCGCACCGGCGCCGCGAACGGCTCCACCGCGGCGTTCTCCACGCTGTTGAAGACGATGAAGACGTTGCTCCGCGGGTACGGCGTGATGTTGTCGCCCGAGCCGTGCATGCAGTTGCAGTCGAACCACGTGGCCGACCCCGCCCGACCCGTGAACAGCCGGATCCCGTGCGCGTCCGCGAACTTGGTCAGCGCCTCGTCCGACGGCGTGCCCGCGTCCTGCATCTGGAGCGACTTCTTGTAGTTGTCCTTCGGCGTGGCACCCGCGCAGCCCAGGAACGTCTTGTGCGACCCCGGCATGATCATCAGGCCGCCGTTGGTGTCGTAGTTCTCGGTCAGCGCGATCGACACGGACACCGTCCGCATCCGCGGCAGACCGTCCTCCGCGTGCCACGTCTCGAAGTCCGAGTGCCAGTAGAAGCCCGAGGCGCCGAAGCCCGGCTTCACGTTGATCCGCGACTGGTGGACGTACACGTCCGAGCCGAGGATCTCCCGCGCCTGCCCCACCACGCGCTCGTCGCGCACCAGACCGGCGAACACCTCGCTGATCTTGTGGACCTCGAACACCGACCGCACGTCCTGGGACTTCGGCTCGACGATGGAGCGCTCGTCGGCGCGCACCGCGGGGTCGGCGATCAGCCGCTCCAGCTCCGCGCGGTAGACGGCGACCTCGTCGTCCGTGATCAGCTGGTCGACCGCGAGGAAGCCGTCCCGCTCGTACGACCGGAGCTCCGGGGTGACGGTGCCCCACACCACCGGGTCCTGGCGGGGCGTCATCACCTCGGAGGCGCCCCGGGTCGGGTACAGGTCCTGCACAGCGGTCATCGTCATGGTGTCAGCCCTCCTCGGTGAGCAGCGGATAGACGCCGTTCTCGTCGTGGTCCTCCCGTCCGGTGACGGGGGGGTTGAAGACGCACACGCACCGGAAGTCGGTCTTGGGGCGCAGGGTGTGCCGCTCATGGCCGTCGAGCAGGTACATGGTGCCCGGCTCGATCCAGTGCGTCTCGCCCGTCTCGTGGTCGGTCAGCTCGGCCTCGCCCTCGACGCACAGGACGGCCTCGATGTGGTTCGCGTACCACATCGACGTCTCGGTCCCGGCGTACAGCACGGTCTCGTGCAGGGAGAAACCGACCTTCTCCTTGGCGAGCACGATGCGCTTGCTCTCCCAGGTGCCCGACGCGGCCTTCACATGGCGGTCGGTGTTCTCGATGTCCTTCAGTGAGCGGACGATCAACGTGCGGTGCCTTTCTGTGCGTGTGTGTGGGGGGCCGGGTGGTCAGGCGGTCTCGCGGACGGCGCGGGCCAGCGTGCGCAGCCCCTCGTCGAGCTCGTCGGGCGTGATGGTCAGCGGCGGCAGCAGCTTGACCACCTCGCTCCGCGGCCCCGAGGTCTCCAGCAGCAGCCCCAGCTCGAAGGCGCGCCGGCAGACCGCGCCCGCCCGCGCCTTGTCGGCGAACTCCATGCCCCAGACCAGCCCGCGGCCCCGGTAGTGGGCGCCGTGGGCGGAGTTCTCGTCGCAGATCGTCAGCAGCGCCTGCTCGACCTGCTCGCCGCGCGCGATGGTCTGCTTCTCCATCTGGCCGTCGGCCCAGTACGTGTCCAGCGCGGCGGTGGCGGTGACGAAGGCCGGGTTGTTGCCGCGGAAGGTGCCGTTGTGCTCGCCCGGGCCCCACACGTCGAGCTCCGGCAGGAAGAGGCAGAGCGACATGGGCAGCCCGTAGCCGCTGATCGACTTCGACAGGGTGACGATGTCCGGCGTGATGCCCGCCTCCTCGAAGGAGAAGAAGGCACCCGTGCGGCCGCAGCCCATCTGGATGTCGTCGACGATGAGCAGCATGTCCTGGCGGTCGCACAGCTCCCGCAGCGCCCGCAGCCACTCGGGCCGGGCCACGTTGATGCCGCCCTCGCCCTGCACGGTCTCGACGATCACCGCGGCCGGCTTGTTCAGGCCCGACCCCTGGTCCTCCAGCAGGCGCTCGAACCAGAGGAAGTCCGGCACCCGCCCGTCGAGGTAGTTGTCGAACGGCATCGGCGTACCGTGCACCAGCGGGATGCCCGCACCGGCCCGCTTGAAGGCGTTGCCGGTCACGGCCAGCGAGCCGAGCGACATGCCGTGGAAGGCGTTGGTGAACGACACGATCGACTCGCGCCCCTTCACCTTGCGGGCCAGCTTGAGCGCCGCCTCCACGGCGTTGGTCCCGGTCGGGCCCGGGAACATCACCTTGTACGGCAGGTCGCGCGGCCGCAGCACCACGTTCTGGAACGACTCCAGGAAGGCGCGCTTGGCCGTGGTCGCCATGTCCAGACCGTGGGTGATGCCGTCGCGTTCCAGATAGTCCAGGAGCGCGCGTTTGAGCACCGGGTTGTTGTGGCCGTAGTTGAGTGAGCCGGCTCCGGCGAAGAAGTCCAGGTACGTGTGCCCGTCCTCGTCCGTGAGGCGGGCGCCCTGGGCGCGGTCGAACACCGCGGGCCAGCCGCGGCAGTAGCTGCGTACCTCGGATTCCAGGGTCTCGAAGACGCTCAGGGCGGGCGGGGTGATGGTCACGGCGGTCTCCTCGGAAGGGTGGGGTCTCAGGCGCGGGGGGATCTCGGGCGCGGGGGCTCTCAGGCGGCGATCGGGCTGATGCGGTAGAGCACCTCGGGCTCGTGCGTCCCCTCCGGGAACAGCCCCCCGTCGAAGAGGACCTCGCGCTCCACGGAGGCGCCCCGGCGCTCGGCGTACGAGGTGAAGAGCCGATCCGACGCGGTGTTGTCCGGTGTGATCGTCGTCTCGACGGTGTGGACCCCGCGCCCGGCGAGGCGCACGGTCAGCGCGTCCAGCAGGACACCGGCGAGGCCGCGCCCGCGGTGGGCGTGGTCGACGGCGACCTGCCAGACGACGAGGGTCCCCGGCCGCTCGGGCCGGATGTAGCCGGTGACGAAGGCGATCGGCTCACCGTCCGCCCCGCGCGCCACCAGCGAGGTGCCGGCGAAGTCCCGGCACCACAGCAGGTAGCTGTACGAGGAGTTCAGGTCGAGGACCTTGGAGTCGCGGGCGATGCGCCATATCGCGGCTCCGTCCTCGACACGGGGAGCGTCGACTTCGAGGAATTCGTTTCGGGCTCGTGCAACGTCTGCTTGCGCGGCGGTCATGCGGATTGAACTTACCCAGCAAATTCTGAAATTGCATCGCCGGTCGGGGTTGGGCCGGCGCGTCTCATGTGTTATTCGCGCGAGCGCGGACCAGCCCGTTTTGCCCTGATAATACCTGCACAAATCAGACAGCTTGTGGACTCCGTCACACCTTGATCAGGTCCCTGAAATCCACCTGTTTAACCTTCCGGAAACCGGGCAGAAGAATGCGGGAAGCTCCCCCCGAGTAATTCACCAATTCCCTGCCGTGAAATGGACGTCGAATTCCCTTTGTCTGGGCAGCAGGTTCTCCCAGCGGTCCTCCCCGCGCGCGATCCGCCCCAGCGCCCGGAAGTACCCGAACCACTCCACTCCGGGCGTGAGGACCGCCGGCAGGTCCGCCTCCCGCCCGGGCGCCGCGCGGAACGCGTGCGGCATACCCGGCGGCACCACCGCGAGGTCGCCCGCCGTGACGGTCACCACCTCGGTGCCGAGGAGCACCTCCAGCGCGCCGTCCAGCACGTAGAAGAGCTCCGTCGACCGCAGGTGCCGGTGCGGCTTCGCACCGTCGCCCCCGGGAGGCGGCGTCAGCCGGTTCACGCCCGCCGCGCCGCCGTCCACCAGCAGCCGGAACACCGCCCCCGAGGGGAGCTCCACCGTCTCCGCCGCACGCTCCCGCACCACCCGTTGAGTCATGACCGCTCCCTTGTCCGTACGTCCGGGTTCCAGTACATGGCGGGAAGAAGCCGTGACCAAGAAGCGGTTGACCCGCACAGTGATCATCAAAGGTGATGGGTGGGGGGACCAGGGTGGAGCTGCGTCACCTGGAGTATTTCGTCGCGGTCGCCGAGGAGCTCGGCTTCGGCCGGGCCGCCGAGCGGCTGCACACCGTCCAGGCGTCGGTCAGCCGGCAGATCGCCCGCCTGGAGCGCGAGCTCGGCCTGCGGCTCTTCGACCGCTCCACCCGGCACGTGCGCCTCACCGCCGCCGGTGAGCGCCTGCTGCCCGAGGCGCGCGCAGCGCTCGCCGCGGCCGACCTGATCCGCCGCACCGCGGCCGGGATCGCCGCCGGCACCGAGGGCCTGATCCGGCTCGGCACCACCCGCGCGTTCGCCGACCGCGTCTACCGGGCGCTCGACACCCTGGCCGCGCGCCGCCCGGGGCTCCGCGTCCGGCTGGAGCGGGCGCCGCAGGAGGCCCGGCTCGCGGCCGTGCGCTCCGGCACCTTCGACGCCGCGCTCGTACGCACCGTGCGCCAGGCCGAGGGGGTGGCGCTGCACCCGCTGTGGTGCGATCCGCTGATCGCCGCGCTCCCCGCCGGGCATCCGCTCGCGGCGGCCGACGTGCTGAGCCTCGACTCGCTCGCGCACCTGCCCCTGCGGCTGGCGCCCCGTGCCGCGAACCCGGCGTTCCACGACCTGATCACGTCCGCGCTTCCCCGGATGACGCCGGGGCCGCCCTTCACCACGCTCCAGGACACCCTCACGGACCTGGCGTCCGGGCCGGACCCGTCCTGGACGGTGTTCTACCCGGTGGGGAACCTCCCCCCGACCACCCGCGTGGTCTTCCGCCCCCTCCCGGCCCTCACCGTCCCCGTCTCCCTGGCCACCCCGCCGGGACCACCGCCCCCGGCGCTCCAGGCCCTGCTGGATGCGCTGACGGCGGTGCCGCCGACGACGGTGCCGCCGACGACGGTGGCACTGACGGACGGTGTCGTGCCGACCCCCGCACCCGCCAGGGGGACCTGGCCGAGCCCTACCCCCACACCTCCGTGACGGCGCCCCGCGCCGCCTTCACGTCCACCACCGCGCCCGCCTCCCGCAGCGCCGCCCCCAGCGCCGCCAGCGCCGACGCGACCGTCTCGGGCGAGGCGTCGGGGCCGTAGTGGTTCACCCGGATCATCTCCTTCGCGAGCGCGCCCCCGCCCGCGACCAGCGGCACCGCCGGGTCGTGGGCCAGCGCCGCGGCCACGACCGCCGAGGCGTCCACGCCGTCCGGCACCCGCAGCGTCGTCGCCACCGGCGCCGCGTCGCGCGCCTCGCGCACGTACGGCTCCAGCCCGCCGCCCAGCGCGAGCGCCCCCGCGCGCGTGGCCGCGGCCGCCGAGGCGTGACGGGCCGTCACCACGTCGAGCCCGTCCGCCTCGATGCGCTCCAGGCACGCCTCCAGCGCCAGCATCTCCAGCTGCGCGGGCGCGTGCAGCAGCGCCCGCCGCCCCCCGTCGATCCAGCGCTCCTTCCAGTCGAGGAGCGAGAGGTACGAGCGGCGCGGGGCACGCGGGTTGGCCGCGAACCGCTCCCAGGCGCGGGCGCTCACCGACACCGCCGAGACCCCGGCCGGCCCGCCCATCGCCTTCTGCGCGCCGATGACGCACAGGTCCACGCCCCACGCGTCCGGCAGCAGCGGCTCGGCGCCCACCGAGGCGACGGCGTCGAGCATGAACAGCGCGCCGTGCGCCCGTACGACCTCGCCGATCTCGGCGACCGGGTTGGTGTTCCCGGTCGCGGCCTCCGCGTGCACGAGCGAGACGAAGTCGATCTCGGGGTGCCGCTCCAGCGCGTCGGCGATCTGCTCGGCGGTGACCGCCGTGTGGAACGGCACCTCCAGGTCGACGACGTGCGCACCGCAGTCGCGCAGCCAGTTGCCGAAGGTCTGCCCGTAGGGCCCGGTGATGACGTTGAGCGCGGTGGAACCGGGCCGGGCGCCCGAGCGGATGCAGCCCTCCAGGGGCAGCAGCGCCTCGCCCTGCGTGATGACCACGTCCTGCTCGGTGGCGAGGAGCGCGGCCACGCGCCGCTCGATGGCCGCGAAGCGGTCGGCGGTCAGCGGAGGCAGGTCGAGGAGGGGATGGTTCACGACGGACAGCTCTCTTCTTCGTAGCTTCGTGGCTTCGTAGTTCTTCTTGTGCGCATAGCTCTTCTTGCGCACGTACGGCCGGCCCGCCCGAGCCTACCCACGCCCTCGTAGAGTGCTGCACATGACCAACGACGTGGTGCTGCACGTGAAGGGACGGGTGCTCGCCGGCCCCGAGGACGTACGGGACGAGCTGTGGGTGGTGGGCGGGCGCGTCACCTACGACCGCCCCGCGGGCGCCGCCGCGGCGGACGTCCGGACGGTCACCGGCTGGGCGCTCCCCGGCCTCGTCGACGCGCACTGCCACGTCGGCCTGGACGCCCACGGCGCCGTCGACGAGGCGACCAGCGAGAAGCAGGCCCTCACCGACCGGGACGCGGGCACGCTGCTGATCCGCGACGCCGGCTCCCCGGCCGACACCCGCTGGATCGACGACCGCGAGGACCTGCCGAAGATCATCCGCGCGGGCCGGCACATCGCGCGCACCCGCCGCTACATCCGCAACTACGCGCACGAGATCGAGCCCGCCGACCTCGTCGCGTACGTGGCCCGCGAGGCCAGGCGCGGTGACGGCTGGGTGAAGCTGGTCGGCGACTGGCTCGACCGGGAGAAGGGGGACCTGGGCGCCTGCTGGCCGCGCGCCGAGGTGGAGGCGGCGATCGCCGAGGCGCACCGGCTCGGCGCGCGCGTGACGGCCCACTGCTTCGCCGAGGAGTCGCTGCGCGACCTCGTCGAGGCGGGCATCGACTGCGTGGAGCACGCCACGGGCCTCACCGAGGAGACCATCCCGCTCTTCGCGGAGCGCGGCGTCGCGATCGTCCCGACGCTCGTGAACATCGCGACGTTCCCGAGGCTCGCCGCCGGCGGCGAGGCCAAGTTCCCGCGCTGGGCGGACCACATGCGCAGGCTGCACGAGCGCCGGTACGACACGGTGCGCGCCGCGTACGACGCGGGCGTCCCGGTCTTCGTCGGCACCGACGCGGGCGGCTCGCTGGCGCACGGCCTGGTCGCGGCGGAGGTCGCGGAGCTCGTCAAGGCGGGCATCCCGCCGCTCGACGCGCTGTCGGCGACGGCCTGGGGAGCGAGGGCGTGGCTGGGGCGCCCGGCCCTGGAGGAGGGCGCCCCGGCCGACCTGGTGGTCTACGACGAGGACCCGCGCGCGGACGTCCGCGTCCTGGCGGCGCCGCGCCGGGTGGTGCTGCGCGGCCGCGTCGTCGGCTGACGCCCCCGGCGGCCCGGGAACAGGCGACGCCTCAGCGGGCTGAGGCCCTTCAGGCCGACAGGAACAGCAGCCGCGCGCGCTTCTCCGCGATGTGCACCTCCGGCAGCACGACCTCCGGCAGGACCACCTCCGGGCCCAGCTCGAACCCGTTGCGTACGAGCAGCGCGATCGCCTTGTCGTTCGCCGCGTCCGGTTCGGCGACGATCCGCCGGTGCCCGCTCAGCGCGTACGCGATGAGGACGGAGAGCAGCCGGGAGGAGAAGCCGCGCTCCGGCGCGGAGGCGGGGGCGAGCAGCAGGTGCACGCCGATGTCGCCGGGCTCCGCGTCGTAGCACTCGCTGACGCGGTCGGCCTCGGGCTCGTACGTCTGGAAGAGCGCGACCGGCACGCCGTCCCGGTACGCCAGGAACCCGTGGTGCGTGGTGAGCGAGTCGAGGTGCGCGTAGATCTCGCGGACGTCGTCGACGGTGGCGTCCCGCATGCCCCAGAACCGCGCCCGCTCCTCGCTGACCCAGCTGTGGAGCAGCTCCGCGTCCCGGTCGGGGTCGATGCGGACGAGCCGGACGGTCCCGAAGCCGTCGAGGGTCTGCTCGTACACGCAGTCGGTCTCAGTGGTGGTCATGCCGCTCCTCGGTGAGCTGGTTCCAGTCGGTGATGACGGGGGCGAGGTCGCCCCGCAGCCACAGGGGCAGCTGGTCGCGCTGGTGCGGGTCGCCGGGGACGCCCGAGGCGCCGAAGGGCACCACCCAGAGGCTGTCCTCGCGCCGGGCGAGGTCCCAGACGTAGCGGGCGGCGGGGCCGCGGGCCGCGCGGTCGGTGAGGCCGGGCACGGACGACGTGGAGCACACGCAGTCGTGGTCGCCGTCGAGCCCGGGCCAGTCGGCCGTGGAGTCCGGCAGCGCGGCCCACGGCGCGAGCCGGTGCGTCGCCCCCCAGGGCTCGTCGGGTGCGCCGGCGTCGGCGACCGCCACGAGCGCCTCGCGGACGACCGCCAGCCGGTCGGCCTCCGGGACCGGCCCGCCGGACAGCAGGGTCTCCAGGGCGTAGGCGACGCGCGGCAGCAGCGCCAGCCAGGGCTGGAAGAGCGCGGGGTACGCGGGCGGAGTGGCGAGTTCCGCGAGCGCGGGGTGCCGGGCGAGGCGGCGTACGACCTCGGCGCGGACGGCCGCGAACGCCGCCGCGTCCGTGCTGTCGGCGTCCATGCGGCGGTTCCAGCACAGCAGCCGGTCGCGCAGGGCGACCGCCTCGGGGCCGAGGTCGGCGGCTCCGGCGACGAGGGTGAGCAGCGGGCGCGCCGAGGCGAGGTGCGTGTCCGTGTGCACGGCGGCCATGGCGGGCGCGGTCCAGTCGGCGGAGGCGTCCAGCAGCCGCGCGATGCGCCGCGCCCGGTGTGGCGGCGCGAACTCGACGCCCAGGGGCGCGGCGAGGCCGCGCGCGTTCGCCATCACGGCGACGCCTTCGACGGCCTCGCGCGGCAGCGGCGCGTGGTGCCCGGTCCACTCGTGGCCGGGCTCCCAGGCGGGTACGACGCGCAGCCGGTTGTCGCGGTGGCGCAGCGGGACGTAGCCGGCGACGCGGTGGAGGGCGCCGCCCTCGGTGTCGGCGGCCTGGACGACGTTGACCGGTTCGATCCAGCGGTCGAAGGCGCGGTCGACGTCGGCGACGGTGCGGGCGGCGAGCAGCGCGGGCAGGGCGGTGAAGCCGAGTTCGCCGGTGACGCGCGGCGGGTAGCGCAGGGCGATGGGGCCCTCGGCGTCCTCGGGGATGATCACGGGGCCGCGCTCGGTCTCGACGATCTCCACCTCGACCGGCTCGGCGTCCTTGACCTCGATGGTCTCGGTGTGGACGCGGGCGGGCTCCCAGCCGTCCGGCCCGAGGGCCTCGACGCCGCCGTCCCCGGTGCGCCGCAGCCGCTCGCGGTACAGGTCCTGGTAGTCGGCCATGGCGTTGGTGATGGCCCAGGCGACCGCACCGGTGTGGCCGAAATGCGCCATGCCGGGTACGCCGGGGACGGCGAGGCCCACGACGTCGAACGCGGGGCAGGCGAGCCGGATCTGCTGGTACACGCCGGGCGCCTCGATGAACCGGTGCGGGTCGCCCGCGATGAGCGCGGCGCCGGTGGCGGTGCGCTCGCCGGTGACGAGCCAGCCGTTGCTGCCGGAGGTGGCGGGGCCGTCGGTGGCGAAGAGCTCGATGTGCTCCTCGCCGAGGCTGCGGGCGACGGTGTCGCGCCACAGCTTGGTCGGGAAGCCGGCGAAGAGGATGTGCGTCGAGAGCCACACGGCCAGCGGCGTCCACGGCTCCCAGCGCCCGGGGACCAGCCCGGTGGCGGCGAACTCGGGGGAGCGGCGGGCGCCTTGCGCTTCGCCGTGCGCGAGGCCGTCGTTGACGCCGTCGACGTACGCGTCCACCCAGGTACGGGTCGGCTCGTCGAGCGCGTCGTAGCAGCGCCGCGCGGTGTCGGCGAGCCGGGCGCGGCGGGCGAAGAGGTCCCAGTCGAGGGCCTCGGCACCGAGGAAGGAGGCCGTGGTGCCCTGGGCCCGGTGCCGCTCGACCTCCAGCTGCCAGGCGCGGTCGAGGGCGGTGGTACGGCCCTGGGCGTAGCTGAGTTCCTGCGCGTCGGCGGCGCGGAGGTGCGGGATTCCCCAGGCGTCCCGGTAGACCTCGATGCTCACTCTTGTCCCGATCTCTTTAGGTTAGCCTGCCCTAACTTAAGACATGGTCGTTCGAGAAGCAATCCGGCCACATTCGAACATGGGCGCGCATGCCACCCCTTGGTGTGAACTCCCGTTACGCGCCTGACGTTTCACCCCCGTCCCGCCAGGATTCCGGTGTCCCGCGTTGCCGCCGCGCCCCACGTGTCCCCGTGGGTTCGAGGCGGCGGCGACGCCATGCCTCCCACCGTCTCCATGGGGAACCACCGTGAACACGACCAGAACCGCCTCCCGCCGGCTCCACCTGCCCGCCGCCACCGTCCTCGTGGCGCTCGGCACGCTGACCGCCGGCCCGGCGCACGCCACACCCGGCACAGGCTCCGCGGAGGGCCGGGCGAACGCGGCCGTCCTGCGTACCGCCCTCGACGTCTCACTCCTCGACAAATCCGTGAACGTCCCGCTCACGGCCACGCTCAACGCGGTGCAGGCCCCGGCGAGCGCCGCCCCGGCGAGCGCGGAGAAGACCGCGCTCACCGTCACGCTGGACGGCGTCGACCGGGGCAGGCCCTTCACCCTGCTGCGCGCGGACACCGCCACCGCGAAGGCCACGGCGGACTCCCGCCGCGCCGAGGCCTCCACCCGCCTCGCCCGCGCCCGGCTCCACGTCCCCGGCCTGCCGCTGCTCTCCCTGGTCGAGGCCGACCAGGTCACCGCCCGCGCGGTGTGCGAGGCGGGCAAGCGCCCGGTCGCCGAGGCGAACCTCCTCGGCAAGGTGACGGTCCTCGGCAAGAGGGTGACGCTCACCCCCGGCGGCCCCACGCGCGTCCAGGCCCCCGGCATCGGCGATGTCACGCTGCACCTCTCGAAGTCCGACACCACCACCCGCACGGCCGCGGCCACCGCCCTGTCCCTCAAGGTCACGGTGAACCCCCTCAACCTCAACGTCGCCGACGTCACCGGCACCCTGACCCTCGCCGAAGCCTCCTGCACGGCCCCCAAGCCCCCCGCGAAGCCCGCCGCCGGCGTCCAGCCCCAGACGGCCGCCACGAAACCCGCCGCCACGGCCCCCGCCCAGCCCGACCTCGCGGCCACGGGCGCCGGCCCGACGACCCCGTACGTCGCCGCCGGCGCCCTGACCCTCCTCACCGCGGGCACGGCGGCCCTCCTCACCCTCCGCCGCCGCCGACGCGCCTGACCGCACCGCCGCGCCTACCGCCCAGGCCGCCCGCCCCGTCGCCGGAGCCGGGCGCCTACGCGGGCCAGCACCAGGGCCGCGCCGACGACGCAGACGGCCAGCCCGTAGGCGATCTCGCCGCCACCCTGCGGCGCCGCGCCGCCCAGTCCGCCACGAACCCCACGCGTCGGCTGCGCCGTGGGCGTGGCGGGCCCGGCGGTCGCTGCTGTGGCCTGTGCCTCTTCCTGGTACGTGAAGTGGCGGCAGCCGAGATCCTGGGCGTACGCGACGCCGGGAAGCGATACGGAAGCAGCGCCGGCCA
Source organism: Streptomyces sp. NPDC003036 (assembly GCF_040611175.1). Taxonomy (NCBI): domain Bacteria; kingdom Bacillati; phylum Actinomycetota; class Actinomycetes; order Kitasatosporales; family Streptomycetaceae; genus Streptomyces; species Streptomyces sp. NPDC003036. The sequence goes on from NZ_JBEXNO010000019.1 coordinate 130,791, forward strand.
GAAACGCAGCGGCCGCTGCGGTGCGGAAGTTCATGACGAAACCTCCTCCTGGTCTGACGACCATGGCCTATCGACCATAGGGAGGGAGGCGCCGCACCGCCAGTCGAACAAGTGGCGCGATGCCCACCGCGATCAGCTCCCGGCGTCTCCTCGGGCGCCGCGCCCCACTCTCCCAGCGGACACGACCCGTGGGAGTTCGCCCGCCGCCGTCCTCTAGGGGGTGTCAGTCCTTCGCCGCGCTCCCCGCCATCACCAGCGCCTGGTCCAGCGCCTGGAGGAACCGGTTCGTCGTCACCCGGTCGCGGACCGCCAGGCGGAGCCAGTCGGGGCCGAGGCCCGGGAAGGTGTCGCCGCGGCGGGCCGCGAAGCCGAGGGAGCGGAGGCGATCGCGGACGGCGTCGGCGCCGGTGATGCGGATCAGGACGAAGGGGCCCTGCGCGGCCGTCACGGCCCGTACCTCCTCGAACTCCGCGAGGCCCGCCAGCAGATGGGCGCGGTCCGCCGCGATCCGGTGGGCCGCGTCCGCCGCCTCGGCCAGCGCCGCCGGGGACATGCAGGCCTCCGCCGCCGCCAGCGCGGGCGTGGAGACCGGCCACAGGGGCTGCGCCCGCTCCAGGGCGGCCACGGTGTCCCGGTCGGCGAGTACGTACCCGATCCGCAGGCCCGCGAGGCCCCACGTCTTGGTGAGGCTGCGCAGCACCACGAGCCCCGGTACGTCGGTGCGGCCCGCGAGCGCCTCGCGTTCGCCCGGCACCGCGTCGATGAACGCCTCGTCCACCACCAGGGTCCGCCCCGGCCGGGCCAGCCGGGCGAGGACCGAGGCGGGGTGCAGCACGGACGTGGGGTTCGTCGGGTTGCCGACCACCACCAGGTCGGCGTCCTCGGGCACCGCCGCCGGGTCCAGCCGGAAGCCGTCCTCCTCGCGCAGCAGCACCCGCCGCACCTCGTGCCCCGCGTCCCGCAGCGCCGCCTCCGGCTCCGTGAACTGCGGGTGCACCACCACCGGTCTGCGCACCGGCAGCGCCCGCGCCAGCAGCACGAACGCCTCCGCCGCCCCGGCCGTCAACAGCACCCGGTCGACCGGCAGTCCGTGCCGTGCCGCCACCGCGGCCCGCGCCGCCCGGCCGTCCGGATAGGCGGCGAGCCCGGTCAGCGACCGGGCGATGCGCTCCCGCAGCCAGTCCGGCGGGGTGTCGGCGCGGACGTTGACGGCGAGGTCGGTCAGTTTCTCGTCGCGGACCTCCGCGTCACCGTGGTGCCGCAGGTCGTGGGTGTCAGTGTCGGTATGCATGGCCGCCATGGGGGGTGGGTGGGGGAGTGGGGGAGGGATCACCGGGGTGACTCAAGGGGTGGCTCAAGGGGTGACCCAGGGGATGACTCGGAGGACGGCCCGGAGGGTGACCCGGAGGCCGCCTCAGGGGGTGGACGGAGTTCCTGTGCGTTCCCTGTCTAAAGACTCCGGCGCCGGCCGTGCTGTCAACGCCGTTTCCCCACCCGTGTACCCGGGCACCACATTCAACAACCGCCTGCGCGCCACCGCGCACGTCACCCGTGCCGGCCGCCCGGCCGCCTTCCGCTTCGGTACGAGCAGTTCGCCGCCGCCCGCCAGCGCCGCCGCCTCCGCCACCGACGGCGTCCCGACGGCACCGCGCACGGCGTCCGACGGATGCGGTACGGCGACGCGCGCCAACTCCCGCGCCGCGTACGTCCTCAGCGGCACCCCGAGCCGCGCCGCCGCCGCCACGATGCCCGGTTCGTCCGCCTTCGTGTCGAGCGTGGCCACCTCGGCCACCTCACCCACCGGCAGCCCCGCCTCCCGCAGCGCCTCCTCGATCAGCCCGAGCACCGCGTCGGCGGACACGCCCCGCCCCGCGCCCACCCCGACGACCACCAGCCACGTCACCGCGCGCAGTACTCCACGAACCGCCGCGCCGCCTCCGGCATGGCCGCCCAGTGCGTGTGCACGTAACTCGCGTGCACGCCCCGCTGCACGAAGCCCTCCACCCGGCGCTCCGGCTGACGCAGGCCCCACGCCGGCGATGGCCCCGCCGCCGGCTCCAGCACCGTGCGGTGGAACTCGTGCCCCCGCATCCGCGTCCCGGCCGCCGCCAGCGGGCTGTCGCTCACGGCGACCGCGTCCCGGTACCCCAGCGTCAGCCGCTCCGACATGCGCGCGTCCGCGTCCAGCACCCCGCACATCGGCTGCCCGTCCAACGACCGTGCCAGATACAGCAGTCCGGCGCACTCGGCCGCGACCGGCGCCCCCGACGCGGCCAGGCCCGCGACCGTCTCGCGCAGCCGCGCGTTGGCCGACAGCTCGGAGCCGTACACCTCGGGGAAGCCGCCGCCGATGACGAGGCCGCGGGTCCCCGCCGGCAACTCCTCGTCCCGCAGCGGGTCGAACGGCACGACCTCCGCGCCGGCCGCGCCCAGCAGCTCGGCGTGCTCCGCGTACGAGAAGGTGAAGGCGGCACCGCCGGCGACGGCCACCACGGGCCGGGCACCCGCGACCGGTTCCACGTCCGGGCGCCAGGCCTCCGCCGCGAGCGGCGGCGCCGACCGGGCCAGCGCCAGCAGCGCGTCCAGGTCACAGCCCCGCCGCACCTGTTCGGCCTGCGCCGCGACCGCCTCCACGGCGGCCGCCTGCCGCTCGGCCACGGGCACCAGGCCCAGGTGCCGCGACGGTGTCGACACCGCGGGGGCGCGCCGCAGCACGCCCAGCACCGGCACGCCGGACTCCCCGAGCGCCTCGCGCAGCAGGTGCTCGTGCCGGTCGGTGGCCACCTTGTTCAGGATCACCCCGCCGATCCGCACCTCCGGGTCCCAGGACGCGAAGCCGTGCACCAGCGCCGCCACCGACCGCGACTGCGACGACGCGTCCACCACCAGCACCACCGGCGCCCGCAGCAACTTCGCCACCTGCGCCGTGGACGCCAGCTCGCCCTGGTCGGCGGCGCCGTCGTACAGGCCCATCACGCCCTCCACGACGGCCAGGTCGCAGCCGTGCGCGCCGTGCGCGAAGAGCGGTGCGATCAGCTCCGTACCGCACATGTACGCGTCGAGGTTGCGACCCGGGCGGCCCGTCGCCAGCGCGTGGTAGCCCGGGTCGATGTAGTCGGGGCCGACCTTGTGCGGCGACACCGCGAGACCACGGCCCGCGAACGCGGCCATCAGGCCCGTCGCGACCGTGGTCTTGCCCGCGCCCGACGACGGCGCGGCGATGACGAGACGCGCTACCACTCGATGCCCCGCTGGCCCTTCTGACCCGCGTCCATCGGGTGCTTGACCTTCGACATGTCGGTGACGAGGTCGGCGAAGTCCACCAGCTCCTGCGGCGCGTTGCGGCCGGTGATCACCACGTGCTGCTGACCGGGCCGGTTCTTCAGCACCTCCACCACCTCGGCGGTGTCGATCCACCCCCAGTGCAGCAGATAGGCGAACTCGTCGAGGACGTAGAACTTGTACCTCTCCTCGGCGAGGTCCCGCTTGACCTGCTCCCAGCCCTCGCGCGCCTTGTCCTCGTGCGACTGCTCGCCCTCGGCCGGCTCGCGCTGGATCCAGGACCAGCCCTCGCCCATCTTGTTCCAGGTGACGGTCCCGCCCTTGCCGGTCTCGCCGAGCGCCTTGAGGGCGTTCTCCTCGCCGACCTTCCACTTCGCCGACTTGACGAACTGGAACACCCCGATCGGCCAGCCCTGGTTCCAGGCGCGCAGCGCCATCCCGAAGGCGGCCGTCGACTTCCCCTTGCCCACGCCCGTGTGCACCATCACCAGCGCGCGGTTGCGGCGCTGGCGGGTGGTGAGCCCGTCGTCCGGTACGACGGTCGGCTGTCCCTGCGGCATTAAGCGGCCCTCCTCGAAGTTCCCTGTACGTCCCTGACCAGACCCGCGATCGAGTCCGCGCGCAGCTCGTCGAGCGTGACGGCGGTGCCGCCCAGCCGGGCGGCCAGCTCGGCCGCAAGACCCAGCCGTACGGGCCCGGCCTCGCAGTCCACGACCACCGACGCGGTCCCCTCGGCGGCGTGCAGCCCGGCCGCCCGCGCGGCCAGCGCCAGCGGCTCCGGGCCGCCGGTCGCCCGGCCGTCGGTGACGACGACCAGCAGCGGGCGGCGCGACGGGTCGCGCAGCCGCTCCACGCGCAGCACGTCGTGCGCCTTCAGCAGCCCGGCCGCGAGCGGCGTGCGCCCGCCCGTCGGCAGCTGCTCCAGCCGCGCCGCCGCCGCGTCCACGGACGACGTGGGCGGCAGCACGACCTCGGCGGACGAGCCGCGGAAGGTGACCAGGCCGACCTTGTCGCGCCGCTGGTACGCGTCCAGGAGCAGCGACAGCACGGCACCCTTCACCGCGCTCATCCGCCGCCGGGCCGCCATCGACCCGGACGCGTCCACCGCGAACAGCACCAGGTTCCCCTCGCGCCCCTCGCGCGTCGCCTGGCGCAGGTCGTCGCGCCGTACGACGAGCCCGGGCCCGGACCGGCCGCGCGCCCGCTGGTGCGGGGCGGCCGCCTGCACGGTCGCCGCCAGGTGCAGCTTGGTCAACGCCCCGCGCGGACGCACCGCCCCGGTCGTCCTGCCGTGCGCGGTACGCGCCCGGGAACGCCGCCCGGCCGCCCCCTCGCCGAGGCCGGGGACGCTGAGCACCTTCGTACGGAACGGCTCCGCGGCCGCGACGGGCGCCTGCTCGGCACCGCCGGGGCCAGGCGCGGGCGCGGGCGCGGGGGCGTCGGCCGGAGCCGGGGCTTCGTCGGGGGCGACCTCCGGCTCACCACCCTGCGGAGGCACACCGCCCCCACCGGGACCGCCGCCGGGCCCGTCGGGCCCCGGGTCGGGGTCCGGATCCGGGTCGTCGTCGCCCTTGAACTCCTCCAGCGTCTCGTCCAGCTTGTCCTGGTCCAGCCCCGGCGCGTCGAAGGGGTTGCGCCTGCGCCGGTGCGGCAGCGCCAGCAGCGCCGCCTGCCGTACGTCGTCGGACGTGACGTCCGTACGCCCCGCCCACGCGGCCAGCGCCGTCGCCGTCCGCGCCATCACGATGTCGGCGCGCATGCCGTCCACCTCGAACGCCGCGCACGTCGCCGCGATCTGCCGCAGCGCCGCGTCCCCCAGCGTCACCGACGGCAGCAGCGCCCGCGCGGCCACGATCCGCTCCCGCAGCGCGGCCTCCTCGCCGGCCCACCGCGCCGCGAAACCGGCCGGGTCGTCGTCGAACGCCAGCCTGCGCCGTACGACCTCGACGCGCTGCTCGGGCTCCCGCGAGGCGGCCACCTCCACGGTCAGCCCGAACCGGTCCAGCAACTGCGGCCGCAGCTCGCCCTCCTCGGGGTTCATCGTCCCGACGAGCAGGAAGCGGGCGGCGTGCCGTACGGAGACGCCCTCGCGCTCGACGTACGAGGCGCCCATGGCGGCGGCGTCCAGGAGCAGGTCCACGAGGTGGTCGTGGAGGAGGTTGACCTCGTCGACGTACAGCACGCCCCGGTGCGCGTCCGCCAGCAGGCCCGGCTCGAACGCCTTCACCCCGTCCGCGAGCGCCCGCTCGATGTCGAGGGCGCCGACCAGCCGGTCCTCCGAGGCGCCCACGGGCAGCTCGACCATGCGGGCCGGGCGGCTCACCGCCTCGGCGGCGGTGTGCGGCCCGTCCGGGCAGCCGGGGTCGGGGGAGCCGGGCGCGCAGGAGAAGCGGCAGCCGGGGACGACGTCCACGTTCGGCATCAGGGCCGCGAGGGCACGGACGGCCGTCGACTTCGCGGTGCCCTTCTCTCCGCGGACGAGGACACCGCCGACGGCCGGGGACACCGCGTTCAGCAGCAGCCCGAGCCGCAGGTCGTCCTGTCCGACGATGGCGGTGAAGGGGTAGTGGGGTGCAGCGCTCATGAAGGTGCTCCGGGTGCGATGAAGGGAAGTCCTGTGGGCGGGCCCTGCTCGATCAGCTTCCAGAGCGCGTCGGTGTCCGCGTGCTCCTCGATCAGGTCGCCGAGCGTGTCCAGCTGCTCCTCGCGCAGCGATCCGAACGACGTGTCCGGCGCCGGGACGAAGCGTCTGCCGGCCGCGCTCGCGACCTCGCGGAGGAAGGCGCGGCGGAAGCCGTCGCTCTCCAGGGAGCCGTGCCAGTGCGTGCCCCACACGGCCCCGACCCGGCACCCGTCCAGGAACGGTTCCCCGCCCCGTACGTCCGCGACGCCGTGGTGGATCTCGTACCCCTCGACCGGCTCGCCGAGCGCCTCGCCGACCGGCCGCGCGAGGGTCTTGCCGGGCGCGAACCGCACCCGTACCGGCAGCAGCCCGAGGCCCGGCACCTCACCGGCGCGGGACTCGACCTCGTCGTCGATGTGCTCGCCGAGGGCCTGGAAGCCGCCGCAGATGCCCAGCACCGGACGCCCCTCGGCGGCGCGCCGGACCAGTGCGTCCGCCAGGCCCCGCTCGCGCAGCCACGCCAGCGCCTTCACCGTGCCGCGCGTCCCCGGCACGACGACCAGGTCCGCGTCGGCCAGCTCCTCGGGCCGGTCCACGAACCGCACGACCACGCCCGGCTCGGCCGCCAGCGCGTCGACGTCCGTGAAGTTCGACATGAGCGGTACGGCGCAGACGGCGACCCGCAGCACGTCCTCGCCGACCGGCGGCGCGACGACCGACTCGCGCACCGCGCCGCGCAGCGACACGCGCAGCCCGTCCTCCTCGTCGATGCCGAGGCCGTGCGCGTACGGCAGGACGCCGAGGGTACGGCGGCCGGTCAGGCCCAGCAGCATGTCCAGGCCCGGCTCCAGCAGCGTCACATCGCCCCGGAACTTGTTCACGAGATAGCCCGCGACCAGGGCCTGGTCCTCGGGCGCCAGCAGCGCCGTCGTACCGAAGAACTGGGCGAAGACCCCGCCCCGGTCGATGTCGCCGACCACGACGACGGGGAAGCGGGCGGCGCGCGCGATGCCCATGTTGACGATGTCGGTGCGCCGCAGGTTGATCTCGGCGGGGCTGCCCGCGCCCTCGCAGATGACGGCGTCGTACGTGTCGCGCAGCTGCTGGAGGCAGTCCAGGACGGGTTCGAGCAGCTCGCGCTGCTTGCCGCCGTGGTAGCCGCGGGCGCTGAGCTCGCCGACCGGCTTGCCCATCAGCACGACCTGGCTGGACCGGTCGCTGCCCGGCTTGAGCAGCACCGGGTTCATCAGCGCGGTCGGCTCCACGCGGGCGGCCTGCGCCTGCATGGCCTGTGCCCGGCCGATCTCCGCGCCCTCGCGCGTGACGAAGGAGTTGAGGGACATGTTCTGCCCCTTGAACGGCGCGACCTTCACGCCCTGCCGCACCAGCCAGCGGCAGATGCCGGCCGTGACGACGCTCTTGCCCGCGTCGGACGTGGTGCCCGCGACGAGCAGCCCCCCACCCTTGCTCATGTACGCCTCCGCTTGATCGCCCCGTACGCCAGTCGCCCGCCCGCGCACACCGCGAGCGTGAGGGCACTCACGCGGCGCGACAGCCGCACCGCGCGTTCGATGTCCGCCACCTCGACGTCCCGCCCGTCGCCGTTGAGTACGGGCCGGTGCTCGACGCGTCCGCCGTACGAGAGCGTGCCGCCGAGCCGTACGCCCAGCGCGCCGGCGAACGCCGCCTCGACCGGGCCCGCGTTGGGGCTCGGGTGCTTGGCGGCGTCGGCCCGCCAGGCGCGTACCGCGCCGCGCGGGTCCCCGCCGCCGACCGCCGCCAGGGCGGCGGTGAGCCGGGCGCCGGGCCAGCCGGCCACGTCGTCGAGGCGCGCCGAGGCCCAGCCGAAGCGGCGGTACTTCGGCGACTTGTGCCCGACCATCGCGTCCAGCGTGTTCACCGCCCGGAAGGCGACGAGCCCGGGTACGCCGCCGACCGCGCCCCAGACGAGGGCGCCGACGACGGCGTCGGAGGTGTTCTCGGCGACGGACTCCACGACGGCGCGGGCGATGCCGGGGCCGTCCAGGGCCTGCGGGTCGCGCCCGCACAGGTGCGGCAGCCGCTCCCGGGCGACCTCCAGGTCCCCGGCGGCCAGCGCGCCGCCGATGGCGCGGGCCTCGCGGCCCAGCGTCGTACCGCCGACGACGGACCACACGGTGGCGGCGGCCGAGGAGGACACCCTCGAACTCGGTGCGGAAGTGCGGGCGATGCAGGAGGCGGAGCGCTCGCTCGCCATGCGG